>CAINGG010000031.1 GCA_903848435.1 uncultured Actinomycetes bacterium
CACGTGTCCGGCCGGCCGCCGCGACCGCTCACGCTCGACGGCCTCATCGCCGACCTGCGCACAGCGGCCGAGGACCCGGCGTCCAGCGAGCCGCTGCGAGCGGCCGCCGCCCGTCGGCTCGCCGACCTGGCCGATGCCGCCGAGGGTGGCGACCCACTCGCGCCGCTGGCCGATCCCCGTGCGTGGTGGGGCCTGCATGAGCGCACGGTCGGTGCCGCCCCCGTGCGCGCGGCCGATGAGCCCATCGCCATGTCGGCCTCGACCCTCGACGGCCTGCAGGCATGTCCGCGCCGGTGGTTCCTGCAGCGCGAGGCGCACGCCGACTCGGCACGCTCCGGGGCGCTGTCGTTCGGCTCGATCGTCCATGCTCTCGCCGAGGCCGTCGCGCGCGGAGAGCTGCCCGCCGATCCCGACGTCCTCGAGGCGCGCGCCGATCTCGTGTGGCAGCACCTGCCGTTCGAGGCGCCGTGGCATGCCGCGGCCGAGCGCGCTGCGCTGCGCGAGGTGCTCCGACGCCTGTGCGCCTACCACCGATCGTCGGGGCACACCGTCGCGGCGGTCGAGCAGCGATTCGAGGTTGCGCTTCCGCTGGCGGGGGAGGGCGTTGACAGCACGGTGATCGTGCGCGGGGTGATCGACCGCCTCGAGGTCGATGGCGATGGTCGCGCCTACGCCGTCGACCTCAAGACGGGCAAAGTCACCCCGTCCGATGTTTCCGTGGCCGAGCACTCCCAACTCGCCGTCTATCAGGCGGCGATCCTGGCCGGTGCACTCGACGCGGCGGCGGGCGCTCACCTCGAGCCGGGTGGCGCAAGCCTCGTGCAGTTGCGCTTCGATGCGCGACAGGCACCGGGCACTCCCAAGGTGCAGGAGCAGCCCGCCCTAGAGTGCGACGACGTGCGCGATGCGCCCATCGTTGAGGCACTCGGCGACGCGGTGGCGCAGTTGCGTGAGGAGTCCTTCCCCGCGGTGCCCTCCACCGAGTGCCGGCGCTGCTCCTTCGCCCGCACCTGCCCCGCGCAGGCCATTGCCGGTGAGGTCCTCCCATGAGCCAGTCGCGCGATCGCATCGAGCAACTCCTCGGTCATCCGCTCAGCGACGAGCAGTGGACCGCGGTCAGTGCACCGCTTGAGCCCGCCGCCATCGTCGCGGGCGCGGGGTCGGGCAAGACCACCGTCATGGCCGCGCGCGTGGCCTGGCTGGTGATCGAAGGCCTCGTGCCGCCCGACGGTGTCCTCGGCCTCACCTTCACCAACAAGGCGGCCGCCGAGCTGCTGTCCCGCGCTCGCCGCTTCCTGCTCGCGGCGCAGCAGCGCGGCTGGATCGACCCCGAGGCCGTGCTCGAGCCTGCGGTCTCCACCTATCACGCCTTCGCGGCGCGCCTGCTGGTCGATCACGGTGTGCGCGTCGGCCTGGAGCCAGGCGCCGAGGTGCTCGCGCACGGCGCGCGCGAGGCCCTCGCCGCGCAGGTCGTCCGCGCGACCGCCTTGCCGCTCGCCGATCGTGGCCGCGCCGTGGCCTCCGTGGTCTCGGCGATGCTGCGGCTCGACGACGGGCTCGCCGAGCTCGACCTGGACCCTGCCGCCGCCCTTGACGATGCCTGCGCGCTCATCGCCGACCTGGAGGCGCGGGGCAAGCTTCAGCGCATCGGCGATCAGATGCTCGAGGCGGCGCGGATGCGCGCAGCGCTGTGCGGGCTTGTCACCGAGTTTCGCGAGGCCAAGCGTTCGCGTCAGGTGCTCGACTTCGCCGACCAGGTGCGCTGGGCTCTCGCGATCGTGCGGCAGTCGGCCGACGTGCGCGATGAGCTGCGCCAGCGCTATCCGTGCGTGCTGCTCGACGAATACCAGGACACGTCGGTCGCCCAGCGCCTGCTGCTGCAGGAGGCCTTCGGCGAGGGCCACCCGGTCACGGCCGTTGGCGATCCCTGCCAGGCCATCTACGAGTGGCGGGGCGCCACCGTCGACAACATCGATCGCTTCCCGCAGCACTTCCCGCGCATGGTCGACGGCTCGCCCGTGCCCGCGTCGCGCTACTCACTCGCCGACAACCGCCGCTCCGGCCCGCTCATCCTCGACCTTGCCAACCACGTGGCCGCTCCGCTTCGCGCGATCCATGCCGGTGTCGAGCCCCTGGCCGCTGCAGCCACCGACCGCGGCCGCGGGCGCGTGCGGTGCGCACTGCTGCCCACCGTCGCCGACGAGGTGGCCTGGGTGGCCGACGAAGTCCAGCGCCTGCACGCGGAGCACGGCGCCTGGCGAGGCATCGCCATCCTCGCCCGCCGCGCCGAGACGCTGCTCGACATCGATCGCGCCCTGCGCGCTCGCGACGTCCCGACCCACCTGGTCGGCATCGCGGGCCTGCTCGACGTTCCCGTCGTCGCCGAAGTGCGCGCCATCCTCGACGTACTCGACGACCCGACGGCCAATGCCTCGTGCCTGCGCCTGCTCGAGGGCCCGCGTTGGCGCCTGGCCCCGCGCGACCTCGCGGCGCTCGGAAGGCTGGCGGCACCAGAGCGCGGTGACCGCGTGTCGCCGGACGGCGTCGATGAGCGTCTGCGCGCCGCGATCTTGGGCACCGACCCAGCTGACCTCGCGAGCCTGCCCGAGGCCATCGAACGCGCGGCCGCGGGCGAGGGCGAGCGCGAGGGTCTGTCGCCTGAGGCGCGTGCCCGCTTGACGGCACTGGCCGCCGAGCTCGCGCTGCTGCGCCGTCACCGCGATGATCCGCCGGCCGAGCTCATCTCGCGGATCCTGCGCGTCACCGGCCTCGGCATCGAGATGTCCCTCGGCCCGGCTGACGATGCTGCTGAACGGGTGCGTGCGCTCGCGACATTCCGCGATCTGGCCGCGCGCTTTCCCGTATCGGTGGGCGGCGCACGATCGACTCTCAGCGGCTTCCTCGCCCGACTGCGCGACGCCGAGGCCTTCGATGCCACGCCGACCGTCGATGACCTGCCCCGCGGAGACGCCGTCGTGCTCATGACGGCGCACAAGGCCAAGGGCCTGGAGTTCGCGCACGTCATCGTGCCCGGCAGTTGCGAGGGCGTCTTCCCCGGCACCGGCCGTGACCGCTGGCCCACCAATGCCCACGTGGTCCCGTGGTCGCTGCGCGACAGCGCACCGCCTGGGCTCCTGGCATTCCCCGATCCCACGACAGGGCCGACGCAGACCACGCACAAGGCGTTCGTCGATGCCAGCGCGGTAGTCGAGCGCTCCGAGGAGCGACGCCTCGCCTACGTCGCGTTCACGCGTGCCGAGCGCACCCTCGCCGTCACAGGTCACTGGTGGGGGCCCTCGCAGGTCACGCCGCGTGGGCCGGGCGAGTTCTTGCGCGAGGTTCACGAGTGGTGCCTCGACGGGGGCGGCGAGGTCGTCGAGTGGGCACCGGCCCCGGTCGACGGCGCGACCAATCCGCTCGTCGACGACCGCGCGGCGAGCTGGCCGCGCGAACCTGATGCGCGCGCCTTTGCCGCGCGGGCGCATGCGGCTGACCTTGTCGAGCGTGCGCGCGCGGGCGCGCTGCCCGCACTCGCGCTGGCTCCCGACGATGAGGCGACGGTCGCGGCGTGGGATCACGCACTTGAGCGCCTGATCGCCGAGGAGCGAGCGGCTCGCCGTCCGCGCGAGGTGCTGCTGCCCTTCGCGCTGTCAGCCAGCGATCTCGTGCGACTCAGCGACGACCCCGCCGCCTTTGCTCTTGATCTCGCACGCCCCATGCCGCGACGTCCTTCGCCCGCTGCGCGCCGGGGCACGGCCCTGCATGCGTGGATCGAGGGTCAATATGCCGTGCAGACCCTGTTCGACCTTGACGATCTCGACAGCGCTGATCACCTGCCGACGGACGTCGAGCTCGACCGCCTGCGCGCGGCGTTCCTCCGAAGTCCCTACGCCCACCGCGCGCCGCTCGCGGTCGAGGCACCCTTCGCGATCCTGCTGGGCGGGCGCCTGATCCGCGGGCGCATCGACGCGGTCTTCGGCGATCCGCAGGGACGCGTCGAGATCGTCGACTGGAAGTCCGGGGGTGGCGGTGGATTGCGCGACCTGCAGTTGGGCATCTACCGCCTCGCCTGGTCGGAGGCGACCGGCACGCCGCTCGAGCGCATCGACGCGTCGTTCGTGCTGGTCGGCACGGGCGAGGTGGTCACGCCGCGATCGTTGCCCGACCGCGCTGAGGTCGAGCGCCTCCTCAGCGGTCCGTGACCGCGCTGTCCTTCTTCGCGCTCGGATCAGCCGTTGTCTCCTCCGGAGCGACCGGCTTGACGCCGACCGCCTTGCGCATGATCTTGCGGCACGGCTCCTCGACGATGCGCCACATCAGCCAGGCGACCACGAAGGCGCCGGCGATCCCGATGATCCAGGCGACGCCGAAGAGGATGCCGCTCTCCAGGCCCAGCGCGTTCAGGCCGGCACGCCAGACACCGAACCACACCAGGTGGGTCATGTAGAGCGAGTACGACACGACGCCGCCGAGGATCAAGGTGTCGGTGGACAGCCACTTCGCCTGCCCGCGCCGCGACAGGGCCAGTGCGCCTATCCAGATGATGAGCAGCGGCACCAGCCACAGGTGGAAGTAGGGCGGCAGCGGCTCGGCCTCCGGGTCGTTCAGCGTGATCGCCGATTGGGCACCGCTCCAACGGCCGAGGAAGACCGCGCCGGCGACGATCAGCACGGGCATCAGCACCGAGACGGTCGTGGCCAAGCGCTCGACCCTGGGGCGCGGGTCGCTCGCGCCGGGGGGAATGCAGCGCATGACGATGAGATAGGTGATGGCACCGGCGGTGAACTCGGAGAGCACGCGGATGACCGAGCCCCACAGGTCGGTGTAGTAGGGGTCGGTCGTGAGGCTGCCGCGGATCAACAGCGGCAGGAGGGCCACGAACCACGCGACGACGAGCAGGGGGGTGGACACCCGCTTGTGCAGCGCGAAGAGCACCAGCACGAGCAGCGGGAAGATGAGGTAGGCCAGCCACTCCATCGACAGCGACCACGCGACGACGTTCCAGCCGCGCTCGGGGTGCGGTCCCCACTCCTGCACGAGCAAGACATTGCGGATGTAGTCGATCGGGTTGAGCCAGGGTCGCTCGCGGTCGACGCCGGTGATGATGCCCTGTGCGACGATGGCCAGTCCGGCGACGTTGAGCATGACGAAGTGGACCGGATAGACGCGTGCGAGGCGCAGCCACCAGAACTCCAGCGTGGCGCCCGCCGCCAGGCGCGGGCCCATCCTGGAGATGTAGGTGTGCGTGAGGATGAACCCGGAGAGCGCGAAGAACAGGTCGACCCCGAGGCGTCCGACGCGGATGACGTCGCTGAGGACGGGAATCGCCATCACGCCCATGATCGCGAGCGGGCCTTGCAGGTGATAGAGCAGCACCCAGAAGGCGGCCACGAAGCGGATGCCCGTGAGCTGGCGAATGAACACAGCCACGTTTGCCCTCGCTCCCTTCGTCGATCGCCGACATCGTCGCATGCAATTGCCCTCACTAGGCTCCCCCCATGGGCGACACGAGGGCAGACCGATCGCTCCTCGCCGACCTGTCCCTCGCGCGCAGCACCCTGGACCGAGTTGCCGAGAAGCGCGGTGACGCCGACTGGGTAGCGGGCAGGTGGGCCGATCCGTCCTCGCGCGTCCTCCTCGTCCACGATGGCGCCACGCCCATCGAGATGTCCCCGCAGGGCATTCCCCGCCTGCGCCTGGCCGCGCCGCGTGCTGCCGGCGACGCGGAGGTCGCGCTGCTCGGGCTCGATGACTCAGGCACGGCGTACTTCTGCGCGCGCGTCGAGGATCGAACGGCCGAGCCCGGCGAGTGGCAGGGACTGCGCGAGGTGGGGGCTGCCCTGAGCGATCGTGATGTCGGCCTGCTGGTCGCCGCGGTGGCGCTCGACAACTGGCATGCGGCCCACCCGCACTGTGCGCGATGCGGGGAGCCCACGCTCATGTCGTCGGCGGGCTGGGTGCGCGTGTGCGCAGCGGACGGAAGTGAGCACTATCCGCGCACCGACCCGGCGGTGATCGTGCTGGTCATCGACGACGATGACCGCGCCCTGCTGGGGCGGCAGGGTCGCTGGCAGCCGTCATGGTTCTCGACTCTCGCTGGCTTCGTCGAGCCCGGCGAGTCCGCGGAAGCAGCGGTACGCCGCGAGGTCTTCGAGGAGGCCGGCGTACGCGTCGGGGAGATGGCCTATCTCGGCAGCCAGCCGTGGCCGTTCCCGTGCTCCTTGATGCTCGGCTACCACGCCTGGGCCACGACGACCGACGTGCGGGTGGACGGCGAGGAGATCGTCGAGGCCCGGTGGTTCAGCCGTGACGAACTCGCGCGCGCCTGCGAATCACGCGAGATCGCGCTCCCGCCGGCGGTGTCGATCGCGCGACGGCTCGTGGAGCGGTGGTACGGCGAGCCGCTGAAGGGCGACTGGATCCGCCCCTAGACGCCGAGCTTCTCCTTGACCTTGCCCAGCGACGGGTTGGTCATGGCGGTGCCGTCGGGGAAGACGACGGTCGGCACGGTCTGATTGCCGCCGTTGACGCTCTCGACGAAGGCGGCCGCCTCGGGATCGACCTCGATGTCGATCTCGGCGACCTCGATGCCTTCGCGGGCCAGCTGGGCCTTCAGGCGCATGCAGAAACCGCACCACTGGGTGGTGTACATCGTCAGGGCGGTGGCGCTCACGTCGTCATCCTCTCGCGGGTGGTCAGCCTCGCCAACGTCGGACCCGGGTGCGACCATTCCCGCGTGGATGACCCCCTGGAGGCCCTCGACCCCGAGCAGCGGGCGGTGGCCGAGGCCCTCGACGGCCCCGTCGTCGTCCGGGCCGGGGCCGGCACGGGCAAGACGCGCGCGGTCACCCACCGCATTGCGCACGCCGTGAGCGTCGGAGCGCACGATCCCCGGCGCACCCTGGCTGTCACCTTCACCACGCGCGCCGCGGGCGAGATGCGCGAGCGTCTCCGCGCGCTCGGCGTCGACGGCGTGCAGGTGCGCACCTTCCACTCCGCCGCACTTCGTCAGCTTCGCCACTTCTGGCCCCGCGTCGTGGGGGGCGCGCCGCCTGAGCTTGTCGGCCGCGCCGCACCGCTCGTTGCAGAAGCGGCAGCGCGCTGCCACCTGCCGACCGATCCCGCCGTCGTGCGCGACCTCGCATCCGAGATCGCCTGGGCCAAGCAGGTCGAGGTGTCACCGGAGCGCTACGCCGAGGCGGCGGTCCTGCGCACACCGCCGGTGTCACCCGCTGACACCGCTCGCGCCTACGCCGCCTACGACGAGATCAAATCCGAGCGCGGGCTCATCGACTTCGACGACGTGCTTCTCATGACCGTGGGGGCGCTTGCCGAGCGGCCCGACGTCGCCGACGAGGTGCGCGCGGCCTACCGCTGGTTCACCGTTGACGAGTTCCAAGACGTCAGCCCGGTGCAGAGCCGCCTGCTCGACCTGTGGCTCGGTGACCGCGATGACGTATGTGTCGTCGGCGATGCTGCCCAGACCATCTATTCCTTCGCCGGCGCGAACGATCGCTTCCTACGCGACTTCCCCGTGCGCTTCCCCGGGGCTGCGCAGGTCCGGCTCTTTCGCACCTACCGCAGCACGGAGCAGATCGTCGGCCTGTCCAATCGCGTCCTCGCCGCCGGCGCGGGCGAGGGAGGCCTGTCGTCCCAGGTAGGCGCGGGTCCCGAGCCCGTCGTCGAGGCCTTCGACGACGAGGTAGCCGAGGCGCAGGCCGTGGCGCAGCGCATCGAGGCGCTCATCGCGAGCGGGCTGTCACCGCGCGATGTCGCTGTGCTGGTCCGCATCAATGGCCTGATGCCCAACTTCGAGGAGGCGCTGGCCGAGCGCGGCATCCCCGTGGTCCTGCGCGGTGGCGAGCGGTTCTTCGATCGCGGTGAGGTACGCGAGGCGCTCACCCGGCTGCGCGGGGCTGCGCGGGCGGGCGGCACCGAGCCAGCCGTGGCCGGCGTGGTCAGCGCCCTCAGCGTCATGGGCTATGCGCCCGATCCACCGCGCAGCACGGGTGCCGTGCGCGAGCGTTGGGAGTCGCTGTCGGCACTGGTCGCACTGGCCGAGTCGCTCGGTCCCGAAGCCGACCTGGCCTCCTTCGTCATCGAAGCCGATCGTCGGGCCGAGGCCCAGCACGCACCGGTCGCCGATGGGGTCGTGCTCGCCACCATCCATGCGGCCAAGGGCCTGGAGTGGGAGGCGGTCTTCGTCGCGGGGCTGGCCGAGGGGTCGCTGCCACATGCGCAGGCCCTGGCGGAGGAGGGCCTCGCCGAGGAGAGACGACTCTTCTACGTCGCGATCACCCGCGCCCGTCGGCACCTCACGCTCACCTGGTCGCGTGCCCGGCAGCCCGGCGGGCGCGGTCAGCGACAGCGCAGCCGTTTCCTCGACGAGGCGCAGGCGGGGCCGCCCGGAGCGGCCGGCGAGCCGAGTGTCGCGCGCGGCACGGGGCGCGCTCGTCGTTCCGAGCGGCGCGGCCCCGCGTCGTGTCGATCCTGCGGCCGCTCACTCGTCACGGGGGCAGAGCGCGCGCGCATGCGCTGCCGCACCTGCCCGTCCACCGCGCAGGAGGCCCTGGTCGAGGAATTGAAGGCGTGGCGCCTGCAGCGCGCGCGCGAGCGCGAGGTTCCCGCCTACGTCGTGTTCACCGATGCGACGCTCGACGCCCTGGCTGAGGCGATGCCCGGCGATATCGATGAGCTCCTGGCGATCAGCGGCATCGGGCCCGACAAGGCCGGCCGCTATGGCGAGCAGATCCTCGACCTGCTCGCCCAGCACCGCGGCGCCTAGGCCGATACCGAGCCGCGCGCTGCGAGCCAGCGGCACCCGCACAGCGGATGCGGCGGTGCCGGCGTCCGGGTGACATGGCCACCGGGCAATGCGATGACCAGGCTCGCACTGACGGTCGGCGGCGCGTCCTGCGGCCAGCCCCGCGGCCAGCGGAGCGCTCCCTCGTGACCGCCGCTGTCGATCCATGCCAGCACCTGAAGGGCGGTGAGCCCGGCGGCCATGGCGGCGAGCGCAGGATCGACCGGGGGGACGGCGGGACGCCGATGCTGCAATTGCACGGCCATGCGCGGCCATGCCGGATCTCGATCGGACCGGTGCAGGTCGCCGCATCGCAGGCAGCCCGTGAGCCCGGGAAGCACGAAGGGGCCCACCGTGGCGTGCGCGCCGCGCACGCAGACGGCCAGGTGCGGCACATCCAGGGCCACGGCATCGGGGTCGGCGGCCGCATCGCCGTGCGGGACGTCGCACAGGATGTGGCAGGTGCGCTGGCGGCTCGCGCGCCGGGCGCGACGAGACGACGAACTCAGTCGCTCCTCGCGCACGATCCCCCCGATGCCCGCCTGAGACAGCGCTGCGGCGATGGCCTCGGCGACATCGCTATCGCCGTGGATGGCGACGACGGCGGCCAGGCGTCGATCCACGCATTGGGCGGCGATCTCGGCCGAGCCGTGCACGATGCGCGATGAGGCCATGCCGGGAGCCAGTCGCAGGCGCAGATCGGGCGTGGCCCCGCGCAGTGATTCGGCGACGACGGAGGCGTCATCGAGCGCGCCGGTCGGGCGCAGTGCCCGAAGGAGTCGCAGGGCGGCCGAGCGGCGTACGCCGGATTGCTCCGAGGCATCGAGGGCTTCGTCGAGGGTGCGTTCGCCGCGCAGTGACATCGCCCAGGAGACGACGGCGTTGTCGACGCGGTCGATGATGACTCGCCGTGGGCCATCTCCCGCCTCGACAGTCTGGTCGTCGCGCCACAGCAGTGGGGTGTCGTCGCGGACCCAGGGGCGGTGGGGCAGTGATGTCGAAGGCACGGAGGCACTGTGCCAGCGGAAGCCGCGCCCGCGCGCGCGTCATCCACAGGCCGGACCGACGCGCCTAGATGGGCTCGCCTCGCCGGAGGCTCTCGGCGCGCTCGCGCAGTTGCTGGAAGTACTCGGTCTCGGTGATCTCGCTGACCGCCTCGTCCACGCGCGTGCGATCTATCTCTACGCGCAGTCGAGCGACCTGATCGCGCAGGGCCCGCTCGCGCTCCACGACCTCGGTTCCCATGCGCTGGAACGTGCGCGCGAGTTCACCGACCTCGTCCTGACGGGTGGCGGCACGATCGAGTGCGGCTGGGTCGAAGCGGTCCTCGGCGAGGGCACGGGCGGCCTTCGTGACGTCCTCGACGGGGCGCACGATGCGCCGACTCAGCAGCAGGCCCGCGACGAGCCCGATGAGCAGCACGACGAGGCTGAGCGACAGCAGTTGGAAGGCCAAGGAGCGCGCGGGGCCGACCAGGTCGGCCTGGGGCACGGCGGAGACCAGAACCCAGCCGAGCGGCTCGAAGCGCGAGACGTTGGTGACCCAGGATTCGGTGCGCCCATCGAGGGTCGTCGTCTCGGTGAAGTTGGAGATCTGCCCATCGGTCGCAGGGGCGGCACGCAGCACCTGATCGACATAGGCGCGACCCTCGGGGGTCGTGGACAGCGAACCGAGGTCGGTGCCCGGCGGTCCGAGCACGACGTTGCCTGACTCGTCGAGGATCATGAAGAAACCGGAATCACCCAGCGTGACGTCGCCCAGGGTCTGGCCCAGCTGTGCCTTTGCCGAATCAAGGCGCGCAGCGGCCTCAGCATCGATGTCGTCGACGTAGAGTCCGGTGCCGAGGATCCACTCCCAGGGTTCATAGAGGATCGCGCGCGCGATCTTGGGGCTGGGGATCTCCTCGCCGAGGCGGATCCACTTGTAGTCGAGGTAGCCGCCGCCGTTCAGGGCCACGTCGCGCATCTCCTGGATGAAGAACTTGCCGTCCGTGTCCTGCAGGTCGATGAGGTTGCGCCCTTGGAGCTTGGCGTCGGGGTGGGCGATCGCCGTCATGGCGGTGTCGAAGGTGAAGACGTAGTCGTTGTTGCCGTAGCGGATGGTGGGGATGGTCCGAAGGGCGAGGTCCTTGGCTTGCTCCTCGGTGATCACTCCCTTGGCGGCATCCGCGCGGATGCCCTCGAGCATGGCCACGAGGGTGTCCATGACGTCCACGAGTCCGTCCTTGCGGCGCTGGAGGGCAGCGTCGCGGTAGGTCTGGATCCCGGAGTACTCCACCGCGATGAGCGTGCCCACTGTCGAATGGACGTTCTCGACTGAACTCTCCGACTGCGCCTCGACGGTGGTTTCGACTGAACGCAGGGTGAACAACGTGGTAACGAGAGCCGACGCCACGAGGAGAAGGGCGACGAGGAGCGCGACGCGATAGGTCAGGGTGAAGCGTCTGCGCGCGGGACTCACGGAGTGAGACTAGACCCGCATCCACTCGAGCGCTGACACAATCGCCACCGTGACCACCGACGACGCCGGCATCCGCCCTGCGCGGTCCGTTCGTTCGCTTCTCGCGTGGGTATGGCCCTATCTGAGGCCATCGCGAGCAGCCCTTGCCATGGCTGCCCTGATCGCGGTCGTGATGCTTGCCTCGCAGGCTGTCACCCCGCTGCTCGTCGAGCGCATCCTGGCGGGCGGAGTGTGGAATGCCGCGCTCTTCGCAGCGCTCGTGGTTCTCATCGTGCTTCAGGTCACCATGGGCCATGCGCTGGAGCGCACGTCGCACACCATCGCGAGCCGCACCGGTCACCGGCTGCGCATCTCCATCTTCGACCGCCTCCTGCGCACCCGAGTCCTCCACCAGGACGGACTCGTCCGCTCCTCCAGCGTGAGTCGCCACACGGCCGATGTCGACGATGTCACCATCGCCCTCGAGTCGACGCTCGTAGCGGGAATCCCCGGCATCATCCGGCTGATCCAGAGCCTCGTGCTGCTGACATTCATCGAATGGCGCGCAGGCGTCTGCATGACGGGCGCGGCCATGATCTTCCTACTGGTCCGCAGCGGCGTGGGTCGCGGACTCATCGTTGCGGACCGCGAGCGGCTCGATGCTCGCAGCCGCGTGTCACAGAACGTCGACGAGGCGATCACCGCGG
>CAINGG010000032.1 GCA_903848435.1 uncultured Actinomycetes bacterium
GAGCAGCTCGATGATCCGCGGCTTGGTCACCGCGACGTAGGCACCCACACGACCGGCGAGGGAGACCGGCGGCGTGCCCCCGTTGACCGGAGGCGCGGACTCCTCGATGCTCGCCACCCGCTGACTCCCCGGTGAATTCTTCCGCCTGGACTCGTCCCTGCCTCCAGCGAGTGTAGCCATGCGGTCCCGGGGCATTAGTCCCCCTCGCTAGGCTCGCGGCGTGATCACCTCTCCTGCCCTGCCAGGCACCACCGACATCCCCTGGACCGACCTCGATCGCCGCGCGGTCACGACGATCCGCGCCCTGGCCATGGACGCCGTTCAGAAGGCGGGCAACGGTCATCCCGGCACCGCCATGAGCCTGGCACCCGCGGCGTACCTGCTGTTCCAGCAGTTCCTGCGTCAGGATCCGGCCGACCCCAACTGGCTCGGCCGCGATCGTTTCGTGCTGTCGTGCGGCCACACCAGCCTGACGCTCTACATCCAGCTCTACCTGTCGGGCTACGGCCTGACGCTGGATGACCTCAAGGCCTTCCGCACGGAAGGCAGCCTCACCCCCGGTCATCCCGAGTACGGCCACACCGTGGGAGTCGAGACCACCACCGGCCCGCTCGGCCAGGGAGTCGCCACGGCCGTGGGCATGGCGATGGCCTCGCGCTACCAGCGTGGCCTGCTGGATCCGGACGCCCCGTGGGGCTTCAGCCCGTTCGACCACCACATCTGGGTCATTGCGTCCGACGGGGACCTCGAAGAGGGCGTGTCCGGCGAGGCGTCGTCACTCGCGGGCGTACAACGACTCGGCAATCTCACGGTCATCTGGGATGACAACCACATTTCCATTGAGGGCAACACCGCCGTTGCCTTCAACGAGGACGTCGTCCAGCGCTACGAGTCCTACGGCTGGAACGTCCACCGCGTGGGCATGGCCCCTGACGGCGACGTCGACATCATGGGACTCGCCCGCGCTCTCGAGGCTGCGCGCACCGAGCAGGACCGGCCCACCTTCATCGCCATGCGCACGGTCATCGCGTGGCCCGCGCCCCAGCTGCAGAACTCGGCGAAGGCACACGGCGCTGCGCTGGGAGCAGACGAGGTTGCGGCGACCAAGCAGGCACTCGGGCTCGACCCCACGCAGGACTTCGTGGTCGAAGACGACGTGCTCGCACACTCTCGTGAGGTGATGGCCCGCGGGGCGGATATTCACGCGCAGTGGAACATCCGATACGACGCCTGGCGCGCTGCCCACCCCGAACGAGCAGTCCTCCTTGATCGCCTCCTGGCCCGTCGACTGCCCGACGAACTCGCCGGCGCCATCCCCGTCTTCGAGGCCGGCACGTCGCTCGCCACGAGGGCGGCATCCGGCAAGGTCATCAACGCGATCGCGGGCGTGATGCCGGAGTTCTGGGGTGGCTCCGCGGACCTCGCCGAGAGCAACAACACCACCATCGAGGGCGGTCTGTCGTTCCTTCCGGCGGGCGCGCCGGTCAAGGATGCCTCCCCCTACGGCCGCATCATCCATTTCGGCATCCGCGAGCACGCGATGGGCGCGATCCTCAACGGCATCGCGCTGGAGGGCCTCACACGTCCCTTCGGGGGCACCTTCCTCGTCTTCAGCGATTACATGCGGGGTTCCATACGCCTGGCCGCCCTGATGCAGACGTCCGTCGTCTACGTCTGGACGCACGACTCGGTGGCACTCGGCGAGGATGGCCCCACGCACCAGCCGATCGAGACACTCTGGTCTCTTCGCGCCCTTCCCGGCCTGTCCATCGTGCGTCCCTGCGATGCCAACGAGACCGCACAAGCCTGGCTCGAGACTCTCCGGCGGGGTACTCCCACCGGGCTCATCCTGGCGCGACAGGCTCTGCCGACGCTCGACCGCTCGGTCTACGCACCGGCGACAGGCGTCGCCCGCGGTGCCTACGTCCTCGCGGAGGGCGATGGAGGCACCGCTCAGGTCGTCCTCATCGCCACCGGCTCCGAGGTCACCGTGGCCCTCCAGGCTCGCGACCTTCTCCAGGCCGATGGCATCGCCACTCGCGTGGTCTCGGCCCCGTGCCTGGAGTGGTTCGACGAGCAGGACGACGCCTACCGTCAATCGGTCATTCCTGCCGACATCCCGGTGCGGGTGTCCGTCGAGGCAGGGGCGACTCTGGGATGGTGGCGTTACGTCGGAGATCGCGGAGGCACCGTGGGTATCGACCACTTCGGGGCCAGCGCCAATGGCGCACTACTGCTGGAGAAGTTCGGTATCACTGCGCAGGCCGTCGCCGACACGGCACGCGCCTGCATCGATCGAGCCTGAGGAGCGACATGACCACGAGCAGCACACCCGTGCCCCTCAGCCAACTCACGCAGGCGGGCGTCTCGATCTGGCTCGATGACCTCGATCGACACCGCATCGAGTCCGGCGACCTTGCTCATCTGATGAACGTCGACGAGGTACGCGGGGTGACGACGAATCCGACCATCTTCGCCAAGGCCCTGTCCGGGGAAACGTCGTCCTACGCCGATCAGCTGCGGGAGCTCGCGGCCGCTGGCTCGGACGTCGATGAGGCCGTACGCGCTCTCACGACGTCCGATGTACGCAGCGCATGCGATGTCTTCCACGACTTGTGGACGGAGTCCAACGGGGTCGACGGACGCGTGTCGATCGAGGTGGACCCGCGCCTCGCCCGGGAGACCGAGCTCACCGTCCTCCAGGCGCGCCTGCTCCACGGGATGGTGGATCGGGGCAACGTGCTGATCAAGATCCCTGCCACGAGCGAGGGTCTTCCCGCGATCACCCAGGTCCTAGGGTCGGGAATCAGCGTCAACGTCACGCTGATCTTCAGCATCGAACGCTACTCAGAAGTCCTCGACGCGTGGATGTCCGGCCTTGAGCTCGCGCATAAGCACGGCCATGATCTGTCGTCCATCGAGTCGGTCGCCTCGTTCTTCGTCAGCCGCATGGACTCGGCGGTGGACGCACGACTTGACGCGATCGGCACCCCGGAGGCACTGGCGTTGAAAGGCCACGCGGCGCTGGCCAGCGCGCGGCTTGCGTGGGGCGTCTACGAGGACGCCATGGCATCCCCTCGCTGGGCGGCGCTCAAGGCGCTGGGCGCGCATCCTCAGCGGCCGCTGTGGGCGTCCACGGGTGTGAAGGATCCGGCATTCCCGGCCGATATGTACGTCATGGGCCTGGTGGTCGATGGCTGCGTCAACACCATGCCCGAGGCGACGCTGCGCGCATCCGCCGACAGCACCAACTTCCGGGGCGACACCGTGACCGGCACCCAGGCTGCTTCGAAAGCGGTCTGGGCGTCCCTCGAGGCACTCGGCATCAGCGAGACCGAGGTCTGCCTTCACCTCGAGGACGAGGGCGTCGCCAAGTTCGAGCAGTCCTGGAGCGAGCTCCTCGACACAGTGACGCGCGCCCTGGAGGCAGCTCGCGCGTGAGCAATCCGCTGCGTGACCCCCGGGATCGGCGCCTGCCCAAGGTCGCCGGTCCGTGCGGCATGATCCTCTTCGGCGTCACGGGCGACTTGGCGCGCAAGAAGATCATGCCCGCCATCTATGACCTCGCCAATCGCGGCTTCCTCCCGCCGGGATTCGCCCTCGTGGGCTTCGCCCGGCGCGAGTGGGCCGATGAGGATTTCGCCGCTGAGGTCCACGACGCGGTCAGGGAGTACGCGCGCACGCCGTTCCGCGAAGACGTCTGGGCACAACTCAGCGCGGGGATCCGCTTCGTCGCGGGCGACATTCAAGATCCCGAGGCTTATGCACGCCTGAAGGTGGAGGTTGACGCGCTCGACGCGCAGCGAGGCACCATGGGCAATCACGTCTTCTACCTGTCCATCCCGCCCAGCCTCTTCCCGGTCGTCGTCTCGAACCTGCGTGAGTCGGGCCTGACCGACTCGATGGGCGACGAGTGGCGGCGCGTCGTCGTCGAAAAGCCCTTTGGCCACGACCTCGCCAGCGCAATCGCCCTCGACGAGGTACTCAACGAGGCGTTCTCGCCCGACGAGATCTTCCGCATCGACCACTACCTCGGCAAGGAGACGGTGCAGAACATCCTGGCGGTCCGCTTCGCCAATGCGATGTTCGAGCCGATCTGGAACTGCAACTACGTCGACAACGTGCAGATCACCCAAGCGGAGGACATCGGCATCGGTGGCCGCGCGAGCTACTACGACGGTATCGGCGCAGCTCGTGATGTCATACAGAACCATCTCCTGCAGCTGCTGGCGCTCACCGCCATGGAAGAGCCGCTGTCCTTCTCGTCCGCTCAAGTGCACGCGGAGAAGGAAAAGGTCCTCAGCGCTGTCCAGTTGCCCGACAAGATCGACCTGCACACAGCACGCGGCCAGTACGCGGCAGGTTGGCAGGGCGGCGTACCCGTCGTCGGCTTCCTGCAGGAGAAGGGCATCCCCCCGACGTCGACCACGGAGACATTCGCGGCCATGCGAGTGACCGTCGAGAACCGTCGATGGGCAGGCGTGCCCTTCTACCTTCGGACGGGAAAGCGGTTGGGTCGTCGTGTCACCGAGGTGGCCGTGATCTTCAAGCGCGCGCCGCATTTGCCCTTCGCCAGTCAGGCGGTCGAGGAGCTCTCGGATAACGCCCTGGTGTTCCGAATCCAGCCCGATGAGGGCATCACCGTGCGATTCGGGTCGAAGGTCCCCAACACTCCAGGCATGGAGGTGCGCGACGTCACCATGGACTTCCAGTACGGCGAGTCCTTCGTCGACACGAGTCCTGAGGCCTACGAGCGACTCATCCTCGATGTCCTCCTGGGCGAGCCTCCGCTCTTCCCCAACAGCACCGAGGTGGACCTCAGCTGGAAGATCCTCGACCCCGTCCTCGCGTGCTGGGCGGAGCTCGGGCAGCCGGAGCAGTATGCCTCCGGAGGCTGGGGGCCCTCGTCGGCGTACGACATGATTGCCCGCGACGGACGCACCTGGCGGAGACCATGATCAGGCTCGAGGACACGAGCGGCGGCGCCATCTCGCATGCCATCTCCGAGGAGCGTCACCGCATGGGCTCCCCCGCGACCGGCATGGTGCTGACGATGCTCATCCTCACCGACGAGGAGTTTGCCTCCGATGCGACTGAGGCGGCCGTACTCTCCGCCCGACAGCACCCGATGCGCATCCTGACCCTGATTCCCCGACCCGGTCGCGGGCCCGACCAGATCGATGCCCAGGTCATGGTCGGTGGCGACGACGGTCCCGGAGAGGTCGCCATCATCCGGCTTCGGGGCGACCGCTCGGGGCATGCCAACTCCGTGGTCATTCCCCTGCTGCTTTCCGACACGCCCGTCGTGGCGTGGTGGCCAGCGGACGCTCCCCCCGTACCGGCCGACGATCCGATCGGACGGCACGCGCAAAGGCGCATCACCGACCTGTCGACCGCTGGCGACGTCATGAGCGCACTGGCGGAGCGGCGTGCGGGATACGTTCCCGGCGATGTCGACCTCGCCTGGACGCGCATCACGTCATGGCGCAGTGCACTGGCATCCATGCTGGATCTGACCCATGGCCCCATCCGCTCGGCACACGTGGCGGCCGAGGCCGACAACCCAAGCGCCATTCTTCTCGTGTCGTGGCTGCGCGAGTGCCTCGGCATGACCGTCGAGCTTCGTACCAGCGAGGGGCCGGGCATCACCGAGGCCGTCCTCGTCACGGCCACCGGCGACCTACGCATCTCCCGGCCGGAGCACAACGTCGCCGTCCTCTCGCGCCCCGGCATCCCGGATTCGACGATCGCGCTGCCGCGGCGGCCACTACCGGAGTTGCTGAGCGAAGAACTTCGCCGCCTCGATCCTGACGAGATCTACGGCGAGGCACTCCTCGGTACCGCTGCGGCCAATCCGACATGAGCCCCATCGACCTTCGCGTGCTGCCGGATGAGCCATCACTGGCCGCAGCCGTGGGTGCGGCCCTCATCAGCGAGATCGTCGCCGCGCAGCAGGAGCGCGGATCAGCATCTGTCGTCCTCACCGGCGGGGGCGTGGGCACCGCCACACTCGCCGCCGTTGCGGTTGACCCTCGCCGCGATGATGTGGATTGGTCCCGCGTAGATGTCTGGTGGGGTGACGAGCGCTATGTGCCGTCCGGTGATCCGGATCGCAACGAGACGGGGGCACGATCGGCTCTCCTCGACGCCCTACCTCTTGATCCCGCACGTATTCATCCGATGCCGGCGGCCGGCGCCGACGTCGAGGGTGACGCACTGTCCTACGCCGACCTGCTCAGGTCACATGCCGAGCCCGGCCTCGACGTTCCTCTTTTCGACGTGCTCATGCTCGGCATGGGGCCGGAGGGGCATGTCGCCTCGCTCTTCCCCGATTCACCAGCAATCCACTCGTCGGCCTCAGTCGTGGCGGTACGCGAATGTCCGAAGCCGCCACCGACGCGGATCAGCTTGACGCTGCCGTCCATACGAGCAGCCCGGCAGGTGTGGATCATCGCCTCAGGCGACAGCAAGGCCGATGCCGTTGCGTGGTGTGCGGATCCGAATACCGATCCGGTGACTGTCCCGGCAGCCGGGGCCCGCGGACAGGACGCCAGCGTGCTCTGGGTCGACCGGGCCGCCGCCGCCCACGTGACCTGAGGTCAGGCGCGGCGCAGCTTGTTGAGCGCCTCTTCGAGGATCGCGGCGCCGTCGGCGTCGCTGCGGCGCTCCTTCACGTAGGCGAGGTGGGTCTTGTAGGGCTCGATCTTGGGCGGAGCCGGGGGTGCCTGCTCGTTCTGGCTAGCCGGCCATCCGCAGCGCGGGCAGTCCCACGTGTCGGGCACGGGGGCGTCGGCCGCGAAACTCGGAGTGGTCTCGTGGCCGCGCGCACACCAGAAGGTGATCCACACGCGAGGAGCAGTCTCGCCGCGCTCGGCCTCCCCCATGGGTCCGGCACCGACTCGACTTCCGCGAATCGCGCTTCCTCCGGCCACGACGTCCTCCTGATGAGTGGGTGTTCAGCTGCCCGTGCGCACGAGCAGCCCGACCGCCACGATGCACGCGGTCCAGACGAGTCCGATGCCAACGGTTAGGCGATCGAGGTTCTTCTCGGCTACCGACGAGCCGCCGATCGACGAGCTCACGCCGCCCCCGAAGAGGTCCGACAGGCCGCCGCCCTTGCCACGGTGCAGCAGGATCAGCACGACAAGGAGGACGCTCGTGATGACGAGCAGCACCGACAGTCCGACAACCAGTGCGGTGGTCATGGGCGGGTTCCTCCAGGAGTGCCGTGCGTCCTGGGCACACAGCGGGATGACGTTATCACGGGGCTCGTCTACGACCCGGTTGGCTCGACGGGCAGCAGGCGGTATCTCACGAGGGCCACGAAGTCATCGGCGTCAAGGCTTGCGCCGCCCACCAACGCGCCGTCGACATCCGGCTGGTCCATGATGCCGGCGACATTGGATGCCTTCACGGACCCGCCGTAGAGGATCCGGACCGAGTCTGCGGCCGCCACGCTGACGTACTCGGCAATCCAGCCCCGAATGGCGCCGCAGACCTCCTGGGCATCGTCGGGGGTGGCAACCTCGCCGGTGCCGATGGCCCACACCGGCTCGTAGGCGATCACCATGCTGGCCACCTGATCGGGCGTGAGGCCATCGAGCGCGGCCTCCACCTGGGCCAGCGA
>CAINGG010000033.1 GCA_903848435.1 uncultured Actinomycetes bacterium
GCTCCAGGACTACTTCGCCGAATTGGCAGGACCGGCGTCGGCCTACATGCGACCCAATGCCTTCGTCAACACTCCCGACATCCTTACCGAGTACCTCCAGCGTGGCGGCCCCGCGGCGTTCGCCATCCGGGCCACGCTCGCAGCCACCCTCTCCCCGACGTGGGGCGTCTACTCCGGTTTCGAGCTCTTCGAGAGCACTCCCCTGCGAGCGGGCACCGAGGAGTACCTCGACTCGGAGAAATTCGAGCGCCGACCACGCGACTGGGCCAGGGCTGCCGCGTCCGGGCACACCCTCATCCCCTACATCACGCTCCTCAACGCCCTGCGGCGCGAGCTCGCGCCACTGCAGGACCTGCGGAGCCTGCGCTTCCACCACACCGAGTCCGATCAGGTGATCGCCTACTCCAAGCGCGTCGGCGATGAGGTCACTCTCGTGGCGTGCACTCTCGATCCCTACTTCACGCAGGAGACCACCGTGTGGTGGGACATGCCCGCGCTGGGAATGGACTGGAACGACCGCTTCGCTGCCCACGATCGAATCTCCGACGAGTCCTGGACGTGGGGCAACGCAACCTACGTCCGCTTCGTGCCGGAGAACGCCGTGGCCCATATCGCTGAGGTACGCCGGCCATGAGCAAGAAGTCCAAGCCCGACAAGGAGCCCAAGCGCATCGACGCGCTCAAGCCCGTGAAAGTCGACGTCAACGATCTCAACCGCATCGTCGACGGCGCGCACCACGACCCGCATCGAGTGCTGGGGCCGCACAAGGGCAAGGACGGCATCACGGTGCGCGTCCTGCGACCGATGGCCGAGGCGGTGGAGGTCGTCGTCGACGACCAGCGCTTCCCCTTGACCCACGAATACCGCGGCGTCTGGCAGGGCGTGCTGCCCATGAAGGACGTGCCCGACTACCGGCTCGACGTGACCTACGGCGGCCGCGTCATCCCTGCCGACGACCCCTACCGCTTCCTCCCGAGCCTGGGTGAGCTCGACCTCTACCTCATCGGCGAGGGCCGGCACGAGGAGATGTGGCGCGTGCTGGGGGCCCACGTGCGCACCTATCCCAGCCCGCACGGGGACGTCACCGGCGTCTCCTTCGCCGTGTGGGCACCGGCCGCTAAGGGCGTGCGCGTGACCGGCACCTTCAATTACTGGGACAGCCAGGCGCATCCGATGCGATCACTCGGCGCCACCGGGGTGTGGGAGCTCTTCATCCCGGCCATCGGCGACGGCACGGTCTACAAGTTCGCGATCCTGGGCCAGGACGGAGTGTGGCGCGAGAAGGCCGACCCCTTCGCCTTCGCCACCGAGGTGCCCCCCGCCACTGGCTCCGTCGTCTTCACCAGCCACTACCAGTGGCAGGACGACAGATGGTTGAGCAATCGTGCGTCCGGTGATCCGCTCCGCTCACCGATGGCCATCTACGAGTGCCACCTCGGGTCTTGGCGTCCGGGCCTGGACTATCGACAGCTGGCCGTCGAGCTCACCGCCTACGTCAAGGACATGGGCTTTACGCACGTGGAGTTCCTGACCGTCGCCGAGCACCCCTTCGGGGGCTCCTGGGGATACCAGGTCACGTCCTACTTCGCGCCCACCTCGCGGTTCGGCTCCCCCGACGAGTTCCGCCACCTCGTCGATGCGCTCCACCAGGCGGGCATCGGCGTGCTCGTCGACTGGGTGCCCGCGCACTTCCCCAAGGACTCCTGGGCACTCGGCCGCTTCGATGGCACAGCCCTCTACGAGCACCCGGACCCGCAGCGCGGCGAGCACCCCGACTGGGGCACCTTCATCTTCGACTTCGGGCGCACCGAGGTGCGCAACTTCCTCGTCGCCAACGCCGTGTACTGGATCGAGGAGTTCCATGTCGACGGCCTGCGAGTCGACGCGGTGGCCTCAATGCTCTACCTCGACTACTCCCGCGAGGCGGGCGAGTGGACGCCCAACCCATACGGCGGACGCGAGAACCTCGACGCCGTCGGCTTCCTGCAGGAGATGAACGCGACCGTCTACAAGCGGGCACCCGGCATCATCACGGTCGCCGAGGAGTCGACCGCGTGGCCCGGCGTCACGCGCCCCACCTATCTGGGCGGCCTCGGCTTCGGGTTGAAGTGGAACATGGGCTGGATGCATGACTCTCTGGGCTACATGCAGCGGGAGGCGATCTACCGCCAGTACCACCACAACGAGATGACCTTCGCGATGATGTACGCCTACAGCGAGCACTTCGTGCTGCCGCTGTCCCATGACGAAGTCGTCCACGGCAAAGGCTCTCTCCTGGGCAAGATGAGCGGAGATCGCTGGCAGCAGATGGCCAACCTGCGCGCCTACCTCGGCTTCATGTGGGCCCACCCTGGCCGCAAGCTGCTCTTCATGGGTGCCGAGCTCGCGCAGGGCACCGAGTGGAATGCCGACACCGGACTGGAGTGGTGGCTGCTGGACTTCCCCGAGCACCAGGGCGTGCACGCGGCGGTCCGCCAGATCAACAGGGTCTACCAGGAGACCCCCGCGCTCTGGCAGCGCGATGACGATCCGGGCGGCTTCGAGTGGATCGATGCCAATGACTCGGGATCCAATGTCTTCAGCTGGATCCGATGGGACGACGCCGGCGAACCCCTCGTCTGCGCGACCAACATGTCGTCGATCCCGCACCTGGGCTATCGCATCGGGCTGCCACTCTCGGGCCGATGGGACGAAGTGCTCAACACCGACGCCGCGGAGTTCGGGGGCTCCGGAGTGGGCAACCTCGGCAGCGTGGATGCCGACGGACCGTCCTGGCACGGGCGCGAGGCTTCTGCCGACGTCGTCCTGCCGCCCCTGGCAACGGTCTGGCTGCGTCCGGCCCGCGGTTGACCTAGAAGAGCGCGTTGGACAGCGCCAGCCGCGCCGCCGGCACCGCCGGATCATCGCCGGCCACGGCGAAGAACGACAGCAGCCGCTCGCGCGCGATATCGCGCTCGTCCCCCGTCGTCGCCTTGACCTGCGCCAGGAGGGCGGCAAATGCCGTGGCCCAGTCTCCCGCTGCCGCCGCGAGATCGGCATCACGCAGTGCGCCCGCCTCGAGGCCTGCGTCGAGTCGCACCTGGATCTCGCACAGCGCGATGCCGGCGATCGCGTCAGCATCGCCGGGGTGCTCGGTCAGCACCGCGCGGTAGGCATCAGCAGCGGCAGCCCAATCGCCGGCTTCGATCGCGTCGTAAGCAGCGGCGAAGCGTGGATCGTCGGGTTGCTCCTCGGCCTCGGGATTCGCATCGGGCTCCGGCTCAGGGGTCGCGGCCACCGAGCCCGTGATGCCGTTCTCGCCAGCCACGCGCAGCAGCTCATCGATGTAGGCGCGCACCTGGGGCTCCGGGAGGGCGCCCTGGAAGAGCGGCACCGGCTGGCCACCGAGGACGGCGAAGACGCTCGGGATCGACTGGACCTGGAAGGCGGCGGCGATGCGCTGCTCCGCATCGACATCGACCTTGGCAAGGACGAAGCGACCGGCGTACTCCGCGGCGAGGGACTCGAGGATGGGCGAGAGCGTCTTGCAGGGTCCGCACCAGGTGGCCCACAGATCGAGGACGACCGGCACGGTCTGGCTGCGCTCGAGGACCTCGCTCGGAAACGTCGCCTCCGTGACATCGATGACGACTCCGGCCGGCGCCGACCCCATCGCCGAGTCACGGCGCTGCTCGGCCTCTCGCTGGGTGGCGAGCGCCGCGAGGTCGACAGCCCCGCGCAAGGGAAGTCCGCCCGGCGTGCTCACGGAGACATCCTGTCATCGGCCAGGAGCGCCTCGGCTGCCGAGTACGGGTCGATCCGCCCGGAGGCGACATCGTCGGCAAGGGTTGGTGGCATGCGCTCGGCCAGGCGGTGACGCACGCGACCGGCGGCCAGGGCCAAGATCTCCGCGGCCGCCCGCTGGCGCCGCCGCTCGCGCAGATGATCGCCCTCGGCGAGCCAGGTCCGCCGGGCATCGAGCGCGGCCATGAGATCGTCGACCTCGCCGCGCGAGGCAACAGAGGTGACGACCGGCACCTGCCATCCGTCGGCGGGCGCACCCGCTCCGAGGGTCACCATGTGCCTGATCTCGCGCACGGTGGCATCGGCACCGTCGCGATCAGCCTTGTTGACGCACAGGATGTCAGCCACCTCGAGGATCCCGGCCTTGGCGGCCTGGATGCCATCGCCCATGCCTGGCGCCAGGAGAACCACCGTCGAATCGGCAGCGCCGGCAACCTCGACCTCAGACTGTCCGACGCCCACTGTCTCGACGATCACGACGTCGAAGCCGGCCGCCTCGAGGACCCGCATGGCCTGCGGGGTCGCGGCCGCGATACCGCCCAGGTGACCTCGCGAGGCCATCGACCGGATAAAGACACCCGGATCGGTCGCGTGCTGCTGCATGCGAATGCGGTCACCGAGCAGCGCACCCCCCGAAAAGGGTGAGGTGGGATCGACCGCGATGACGCCCACGCGATCACCGCGCGCGCGATAGGCCGCGACCAGCGCCGAGGTGGCCGTCGACTTGCCCACGCCCGGCGACCCGGTGACGCCGATGACGTAGGCGGTGCCATCCACGCCGCTGAGCTCGGCCATGACCTCGGCAAGGCCGGGCGCGCCGTCCTCGACCCAGGAGATGAGTCGGGCCACGGCACGCGGCTCTCCCTGGCGGGCCCGATCGACCAGGCTCCGCGCATCGGTGGGCGTGGGTCCGGTCACTCGCCCGGAACGCTCAAGATGAGCGCATCACCCTGGCCGCCGCCGCCGCACAGGGCGGCCGCGCCGATGCCCCCACCGCGCCGGCGCAACTCCAGTGCGAGGTGGAGGACGATGCGGGCTCCGGACATGCCGACCGGATGACCGAGGGCGATGGCTCCGCCGTTGACGTTGACGATGTCGTCCTGCACCCCGAGCGAACGCATCGAGACGATGCCGACGGCCGCGAAGGCCTCGTTGATCTCGATGAGGTCCAGATCGGAGACTGAGATCCCCTGCTTGTCGCAGGCTCGCTTGATGGCGTTGGCCGGCTGCTCATGCAGCGACGCATCCGGGCCCGCCACCACGCCATGCGCGCCGATCTCTGCGAGCCACGCCAGGCCGAGTTCCTCCGCCTTGGCCCGGCTCATCACGACGACCGCCGCGGCACCGTCGGAGATCTGCGACGCAGAGCCTGCGGTGATGGTGCCGTCCTTGGCGAATGCCGGCCGTAGGCCCGCCAGGCTCTCCACGGTGGTGTCGGGACGAATGCCCTCGTCCTGCGCGAACATCACCGGATCGCCCTTGCGCTGAGGGATGGGAATGGCAACGATCTCCTGGTCGAAGTAGCCGTTGGCGGCGGCCTTGGCCGCGAGCTGGTGGGAACGAGCGGCGAACGCGTCCTGCTCCTCCCGGGTGAGGCCGTGTCGGGCGTTGTATCGCTCGGTGGACTCGCCCATTGCGCACTCA
>CAINGG010000034.1 GCA_903848435.1 uncultured Actinomycetes bacterium
CGAGCCTACTTGGCCCGGCCATCGGCCTCTTGGGCGAGCCGGATGGCCAGGAGCCACAGGAGCGCGAAGATCCCGCCGACGATGAACATCGCCGGAGCCAGGAATCCCGTCAGCACCACGAGGGCTTGCAGCACCCACCCGGCGGGGATGGCCCACGGCTTGGTGACGTAGCGGGCCACGACGATCAGCGCAATGGCGAGCGCGATGCCCACGGGTATGGCGACCGCCGGCGGCACCGGCAGCGTGCCGACCACGATCACGACCGGGATCGCCAGGATCACGACGATCGCCTCGAGGGCAAGGACCGAGGCGCCGAGCACCCTCATCGGGTGCGACCTCCGAACAGGGCCCGTGCCTGCCCCGCGGTCACCACCGAGCCGGTCACGATGACGCCGGATGCCGCGTATGTGTCGGCTTCCTCGGCCATTCGCACGCCGGTGTCGAGAGCATCCTCGAAGCGTGGAGCCACTTCGACACGCTCTTCTCCGAAGATCTGCATGGCAAGTGCCGCGAGGTCGTCGACCGGGAGGTGGCGCGGCGATGCATTCTGCGTGACCACGACCTGATCGAGCACCGGCTCGAGTGCGGTCAGGATTCCTACGACGTCCTTGTCGCCGAGGACGGCCACGACGCCTATGAGGTGAGTGAAGGCGAAGGACTCCTGGAGCGCGTCAGCGAGGGCCCTGGCCCCGGCGGGATTGTGGGCAGCGTCGACGATGACGGTGGGGCCGCGGCGGACGATCTCTAGGCGTCCGGGCGATGAGACATCCGCGAATCCCTCTCGCACGGCATCGGCATCGAGCGCGAATGCACCGCCGCCGACGAAGGCTTCCACGGCAGCGAGTGCCACGGCCGCATTGTCTGCCTGGAAGGGACCGAAGAGCGGCACGAAGACATCGTCGTATTCGCCCGTGATGCCGTGCAGGTTGAGCACCTGACCGCCGACGGCAACGGTGCGGTCCGCGACCCAGAAGTTGTCGCCCTGCCAGGCGAGAGTGGATCCCAGCTCGGCTGCACGCGCGCGGATGACTGCTTCCGCAGACGGATCCTGTCGCGCTGAGACGGTGAAGGATCCCTCGCGGATGATTCCGGCCTTCTCACCAGCGATGAGATCGATGGTCTCGCCAAGGATCTCCGCATGATCGATGTCGATGCGCGTGAAGACCGACACCTGCGGACGGCACACCGATGTCGCGTCCCACGTGCCTCCCATGCCGACCTCCACGACGGCGACATCCACCGGTGCGTCGGCGAAGGCGGCATAGGCGATGGCGGTCATGGTCTCGAAGAAGGTGACCGGGGTGCGCCCCTCCGCCTCCATGCGAGCATCGACCGCGGCGAGGTAGGTGGCCACGTCGCGGGCGACATCCATGAAAGCCTCGGCACCGATCGGCTCACCATCGATCTCGATGCGCTCGCGGATATCGATGAGATGAGGGCTCGTATAGAGCCCGGTGCGCAGGCCGAACGCCCGGAGCAGGCTGGCGATCATCCGCGACGTCGACGACTTGCCGTTGGTGCCGGTGATCTGGATGACCGGGTAGGTCAGCTGCGGGTCGCCCAGGAGATCCATGACGGCGGCGATGCGCTCGAGGGAGGGTTGAATGGCGTTTTCGGGCCACCGCCCGAGCAACTGCTCTTGAAGGGATGCGTAGTCGTCCGGCAGCGACGTGCTTTCGCTGTCCGCCTCGCCCTCCGCCACGATCTCCACACTAGTGGCCTCCTAGGATGAGCGCCCATGAGCGCCCGCCTCCCCGACAAGCCCAGCATCGACGGGATCGAGAAGCGCTGGGTCGAGGAGTGGGAACGCTCGGGCGCCTACCGTTTCGACCGCACCAGGCCGAGATCCGAGGTCTACTCGATCGACACTCCCCCGCCCACCGTGAGCGGGTCGCTCCACGTCGGACACGTCTTCTCCTACACCCACACTGACTGCATCGCGCGCTACAAGCGCATGCGTGGCTACTCCGTCTTCTACCCCATGGGCTGGGACGACAACGGCCTGCCGACCGAGCGCCGCGTGCAGAACTATTACGGCGTGCGGTGCGATCCGTCACTGCCCTACGACCCCTCGTTTGAACCCCCCGCCGAGCCCGACCCCAAGAACCAGGTGCCCATCTCTCGGCGCAACTTCGTGGAGTTGTGCGAGCGCCTGACGGTCGAGGACGAGAAGGCGTTCGAGGAGCTCTGGCGGCGACTGGGCCTGTCCATCGACTGGACGCAGACCTACCAGACCATCGACCACAACGCCCGTGCCGTGTCGCAGCGCGCGTTCCTGCGCAACCTTGCGCGCGGGGAGGCCTACCAGGCGGAGGCACCCACGCTGTGGGATGTCACGTTCCGCACCGCCGTCGCCCAGGCCGAGCTGGAAGATCGCGAGCGTCCGGGCGCCTATCACCGTGTGGGATTCGCGCGCGCCGATGGGGCCGGCCCGGTATACATCGAGACCACGCGACCTGAACTCATACCGGCATGTGTCGCCCTGGTCGCGCACCCCGACGACGAGCGCTACCAACCGCTCTTCGGCACCACCGTGCGTACGCCGCTCTTCGACGTCGAGGTGCCGGTGGTGGCGCACCCGCTTGCTGACCCCGACAAAGGCTCGGGTATTGCGATGATCTGCACGTTTGGCGACCTCACGGACGTCATCTGGTGGCGCGAGCTCCAGTTGCCGACAAGACCGGTCATCGGGTGGGACGGCCGCCTGCTCCCAGAGACGCCGCCGTGGGTCGAGACGACCGAGGGCCAGCGCGCCTACGCCGAGTTGGCCGGCAAGACCGCGCACTCCGCGAAGGAGCGCATCGTCGAACTCCTGCACGAGTCCGGCGATGCGGTCGGGGAGCCTCGGGAAATCACCCACGCCGTGAAGTTCTTCGAGAAGGGCGATCGGCCCCTGGAAATCGTGACCACGCGCCAGTGGTACCTCACCAATGGCGGTCGCGAGCCGCAATTGCGTGCTGCGCTCCTGGAGCGCGGCCG
>CAINGG010000035.1 GCA_903848435.1 uncultured Actinomycetes bacterium
AACCTGGGACGAACCGGGCGCATCGATCCCGCAGAACGCGGAGTCGAACATCCCGCCGCAGGTGGCTTGCCACCTCGACGGGTTCGACCAAAGACCGCCGGTTGCCAGCCCCAGGGCTGGCCGAAGGTCCCGGTGTTCGCAGCCCCACAGGGCGCGGGCACCACGGGCAGCCCGCGCAGGTTGGCTCCGCTTCGGCGGGACTGCCCTGCGCGCGCGGCCCACGGACCGCCTAGCCAGGAGCAGGAGGAGCGCATGGCGCGCGACGACAAGGCCGCGACTGTCGCGGAACTCACCGAGGAGTTCCGTTCGTCGGCGGCGGCCGTGCTGACCGAGTACCGCGGTCTGACGGTGTCCCAGATCACCCAGCTTCGCCGTTCGCTCAAGGGCGTGGCGAACTACGCGGTCGTCAAGAACACGCTGACCAAGCGGGCCGCTCGCGATGCGGGCGTCGAGGGCTTCGATGCCCTGCTGACCGGCCCCAGCGCCATCGCGTTCATCAAGGGCGATCCGGTGGAGGGCGCCAAGGCGCTGAAGAACTTCGCCAAGGACAACCCGCTGCTCATCCTCAAGGCCGGCTACATGGACGGGCGCATCCTCGATGCCTCCGAGATCAAGAAGCTCGCCGACCTGGAGTCCCGAGAGGTGCTCCTGGCCAAGCTGGCCGGCGCCATGAAGGCCTCGATGTCGCAGGCGGCCTCGCTCTTCGCCGCCCCGCTGTCGCAGGCCGCCCGCACGATCGATGCCCTCCGGGTCAAGGCCGAGGCCGACCCGTCGGTCATCGGCGGTGCCGGCGCTGCCGCTCCCAGCGCGGTAGCGGCAGCCGTCGAGGACGCCGTGGCCGCCGTCGAACTCGTCGTCGAGGAGGTCGCCGAGGCGGTCGAGCATGCCGCCGAGAAGGTGGCCGACGCCGTCGAGGGCGTGTTCCATCACGACAGCACCACCCCGGAGGCCGACGCCTCCACCGAGGCCGCCGCCTCACCTGAGCCCACCACCGAGTCCGAGGGCTGAAGGCCCAACACCACCACCCCGGCCCTCGGCCGGATCACGAAAGGAACGCCACCATGGCGAAGATGAGCACCGACCAGTTGCTCGATGTGTTCAAGGAGATGACCCTGATCGAGCTCTCGGAGTTCGTGAAGGCGTTCGAGGAGACCTTCGAGGTCACCGCCGCCGCTCCGGTCGCCGTTGCCGCGGCCGCTCCCGCCGCTGGCGGTGGCGGTGGCGCTGAGGCCGCTGCCGAGCAGGACGAGTTCGACGTCATCCTCGAGGCCTCCGGCGACAACAAGATCCCGGTCATCAAGGAGGTGCGCGCGCTCACCAACCTCGGCCTGAAGGAGGCCAAGGACCTGGTCGAGGGTGCACCCAAGCCGGTCTTGGAGAAGGTCAACAAGGAGACGGCCGACAAGGCCAAGGCCGCCCTCGAGGGCGCCGGCGCCACCGTCACCCTCAAGTAAGTCCTTCCAGGAGGGGCGTCCGCGAGCCGGGCGCCCCTCCTGGCATGTCCGGGCACGGATCTCGGTCCGGTCACGGTTCTTGACTCCGGGGCCCAAGAGGGCCACGATCTACCGAACGCACCACCTCCGGGGCGAGGGGCCTAGCCCCCCGGACTCCGAGCCGAGGATCGTGCCGAGCACCGCCGCAGGGGTCCTGTCGCCTCTGTCGGACGAGTCCGGGGCGATCGAGGGCCGGCGGACGGGCCGACCGGGGGTCGACAGCGGCGTGCCCACAGGGTATGCTGCCTCTTTGCGCTGCCCTCCTCCGGTTTGACACCGGCGATGCCGCGCGCCCGGGCACATACTGTGGAAGGACCCCTCTTGGCTCCCTCTCGGACCACCGAACTCTCCCCCCAGCTCCACCGGTCCTCCTTCGCGAAGATCCGCGAACCCCTCGCCGTCCCCGACCTGCTCGCCCTGCAGACAGCCAGCTTCGACTGGCTGCTCGGCAACGAGGCGTGGCGTGCTCGGGTGCAGCAGGCGATCGCCGATGGCCGCAAGGACGTCCCGACCACGTCGGGCCTGGAGGAGATCTTCGAGGAGATCAGCCCCATCGAGGACTTCTCGGGCACGATGTCGCTGTCCTTCCGCGACCACCGCTTCGAGCCGCCCAAGAACACCCCCGATGAGTGCACCGAGAAGGACTTCACCTACGCCGCTCCGCTGTTCGTGACCGCCGAGTTCATGAACAACGAGACCGGCGAGATCAAGTCGCAGACGGTCTTCATGGGCGAGTTCCCGCTCATGACCGACAAGGGCACGTTCATCATCAACGGCACCGAGCGCGTCGTGGTGTCGCAGCTCGTGCGTTCGCCCGGCGTCTACTTCGAGCGGTCCACCGACAAGACGACCGACAAGGATGTCTTCGTCGCCAAGATCATCCCGAGCCGCGGCGCGTGGCTGGAGTTCGAGGTCGACAAGAAGGACCTCGTCGGCGTGCGCGTCGACCGCAAGCGCAAGCAGCCGGTCACCGTCTTCCTCAAGGCCCTCGGCTGGACCGAGGCCGAGATCCGCGAGCGCTTCGGCGAGTACGACTCGATCATGCAGACCCTCGAGAAGGACACCGTCAACACCGAGGACGAGGCGCTGCTCGACATGTACCGCAAGCTGCGCCCGGGCGAGCCGCCCACGCTCGAAAACGCGAGGGCGCTGCTCGACAACTTCTACTTCAACCCCAAGCGCTACGACCTGGCCAAGGTCGGCCGCTACAAGGTCAACAAGAAGCTGGGTCTCGAGCAGCCTCTGAGCGAGAGCGTCCTGACCAAGGAAGAC
>CAINGG010000036.1 GCA_903848435.1 uncultured Actinomycetes bacterium
CGCGGTCAAGGTCATCTCCGGCGACAACCCCGCCACGGTGGGCGCCATCGCGGTGCAGGCTGGCGTTCCTGGCGCGTCTCACCCGGTGGACGCACGCGAACTCCCGGACGACCCGGACGCCCTGGGCGCTCCCATCGACGACAACTCGGTCTTCGGACGCGTCACACCCAGCCAGCAGCAGGCCATGGTCGGTGCCCTGCACAAACGCCAGCGCACGGTCGCGATGACCGGCGATGGCGTCAACGACGTGCTCGCGCTCAAGCAGGCCGATTTGGGGATCGCCATGGGCTCTGGCGCTTCGGCAACCCGTGCCGTCGCGCAGCTCGTGCTGCTCGACAACAAGTTCTCGGTCATGCCGGACGTGGTGGCCGCCGGCCGCCGCGTGCTCGGCAACATCGAGCGCGTCGCCGATGTCTTCCTCACCAAGACCTTCTACGCGACGATCATCTCGACGTTCATCGGCCTGTCGGTGCTCTTCTCCCTCTCCGCCAACGGCGAGTCACTGGAGTTCCCGTTCCTGCCGCGGCACTTCACCCTCATCAGCTCGCTCACCATCGGCATCCCCGGCTTCTTCCTCGCACTGATGCCCAACACCGAGCGCTTCCGGCCCGGCTTCCTGCGCCGCGTGCTGACCTTCGCCGTCCCCGCGGGAGTTATCTGCGCCGCCTCCGGCCTGACCGCCTACCTGCTCATCCTGCGCAGCGGGGAGCCGATCGCCGACGCGCGCTCCGGCGCCACCATCGCGCTCTTCATCGCCGCCTTCGCGGTGCTCGTCCAGTCGGCCCGGCCGCTCAACCTGCTCCGGCTCGGCGTATGCGCGGCGATGCTCCTTTCCTTCCTCGTCGTGCTCTTCGTCCCGTGGCTCTCGAGGTTCTTCGCCGTCTACGTCAACCCGGAGCGGGACACCGTCATCGCCGTGGTCACCGGCCTGGTGGCCGCGGTGGTCATCGCCCTCGCCACCTTGGTCACCGATCGCCTGCGCCGGGCCACGCCGGGACACCCCGGGAGCGCCGGGGGAGAATAGGCGCGTGTCCGGTGCGCGCTTCGTCGTCGACTCCGACGCCGTCGTGCGACACGACCCCGGCGTCCAGGTGGTCCTCTCGACTTCTTCGGTCTTTCCCGAGTCGACCGCGTCGGCGTTCGAGATCGCCTCGCGCCTCGGCTATGACGGCGTCGAGGTCATGGTCATGACCGATGCCGTCAGCCAGGACCCGGCGGCGCTCAAGCGCCTGCGCGACCACTACGCCATGCCCATCAGGGCCATCCACGCCCCGTGCCTGCTCGTCACGCAGCGCGTGTGGGGCACCGACCCGTGGGGCAAGCTCCTGCGCGCGCGCTCCGCAGCAGAGGACCTCGGCGCCGACACCGTTGTCGTGCACCCGCCGTTCCGCTGGCAGCGTGACTACGCGCGCGAGTTCGTCCGCGGGCTGGAGCGCATGGGCGATGAGACCGACGTGCGCTTCGCGGTCGAAAACATGTATCCCTGGAAGGCTCGCTCGCGAGAGATCGCGGCCTATCTGCCCGGCTGGGATGTCCGCGACGAGGATTACCCCCACACCACGCTGGACCTCTCGCACACCTCGGTGTCGGGCACCGATGCGCTGGAGATGGCCCGCGACCTCGGCGACCGGCTCAGCCACATCCACCTCGCCGATGGCAGCGGCTCCAACCGCGATGAGCACCTGATCCCCGGTCGCGGCAACCAGCCGTGCGGCGATCTGCTCGAGCACCTCGCATCTGCCGGATTCGGCGGCACCGTCTGCGTCGAGGTCTCCACGCGTCGGGCGGCCACGCGAGAGGACCGCGAACGCGACCTGGCCGAGGCACTCGCCTTCGCGCGCCTGCACCTAGCCGCCCCGCCGGCGATGATGCGCACCTAGAGTGGGCTCGATGCCTGAGAGCGACGAGACCACCCAGCCCGCGCCCGACCCGATACGCGATGCCGCGCTCGCGGCGGCCCGCAGCGCGTTCGCGGCCCGGGGCTATGCGCGGACCACCTACAAGGGCATCGCCGCCGCGGCGGGTATTGCACCAGCCGTCCTACGCAAGTACTACGACTCCAAGGGCGACCTCTTCGCGGCCGCGGTGCGACTGCCCACCGACCCGGCATCGGCAATCCCGACCCTGCTCGCCCCCGGCATAGACGGCCTCGGCGAGCGACTCGTGCGCTTCACCCTCGACACCCTCGGCGATCAGGAGGTGCGCGAGGACCTCATGGCCATGATCCGGGCGGGCGCCTCGGCCGCGCAGGTGACGAAGTCACTGCAGTCCTACCTCGAGGTCAACGTCGTCGACCGCATCGTGACCGCCGTCGGAGTCCCCGACGCCCGCATGCGCGTCGCGCTCATCAGCTCGTATCTCGTCGGGATCGCCGCCGGGCGCTACCTCATGCGCATCGAGCCACTGGCGTCCGCGCCCGAGGAGCAGGTCGTGCGCATGGTCTCGCCGACCATCCAGGCCCTGCTCGACCCGCGCGTCCCGCTGCCCGGGAGCAAGTCGTGATCGCCGTCCTCGGCGCGGGCGTCATGGGCGAGGTCTTTGTCGCCGGACTCATTCGCGGCGGCACGCCGGCCGCACGCATCGTCATCTCCGAGAAGCGCGAGGACCGCGCGCACGAGGTCGCGCGGGCCCATGGCGTGCACGCCCTGCCGGCCGTCGATGCCGTGCGCGAGGCCACGACCGTGCTCATCCTGGTCAAGCCGCAGGACATGGCCGGCCTGCTCGCGGAGATCGCCGGGCACCTCGCCGACGGCACCGTGGTCGTCTCCCTCGCGGCGGGCATCCGGCTCGACGTTCTGGAGTCGTCGCTGCCCTCCGGAGTCGCCGCCGTTCGTGCGATGCCCAATACGCCGGCGCTCGTCGATCTGGGCGTCACCGCAATTACGCCGGGCAGCACCTGCTCAGCCGTGCAGGCCGACTACGTCGAGAGCCTGCTGTCGGCCGTGGGCCCCGTCGTTCGCGTGCCGGAGGACC
>CAINGG010000037.1 GCA_903848435.1 uncultured Actinomycetes bacterium
GGACCGTTCTCGGCGACCCATGCGTTGAAGTTCAATGTCTTGGTGATGTCGGACATGTCATGCCCCTTTCGCTTGTCGAATGGCCACGCTAGTGATCTCGATGAGCAGGTGGGGGTGTGGGAGCTCGCGCACGGCGACGGTCGTGCGCGTGGGGCCAGTATGGTCGAAGAACTGCGCGTAGACCTCGTTGTATCCGGCGAAGTCGGCCATGTCGACCAGGTAGGTCGTCACTTGCACGAGGTCGCTCAGGTCGGAATCGACCGACCGCAGGATGTCGCGGATGTTCTCGATGACGGCCCTGGTCTGCTCGCGGATGTCGAGGCGCACGCTCCCGTCGGCGCCGATCTCCACTCCCGCGAAGGTGTCGTCGGCCCGGCGGCTGCTGGTGCCGGAGACCCAGATCTGATCGCCCACGGTCGTCACGTGGGGGTAGGCCCCGCGGGGGGTCGCCTTGCCGGGCACCACCTTGGCCGTCATGTCGCTCATTGTGCTCCCGGTCGCAGGGCCCTGGTGAGCAGATCCAGGCGGAGGGCGGAGACCGTCGAGGAGGGATCGAGGATCTCGTAGTGCGTGTCGCCCGGGAGCACCGCGAGCTCGGCATCGATTCCGTGCCCGACCAGGTGCGCGAGGTAGGCCTCGCTTTGCGCGACGGGTACGTCCTCATCGGCGTCGCCGTGCAGCAGGACGCGGCGTCCCTGCGGGTCCGGGGTCAGCGCGCACGGATCGGTGACGGCGTAGCGGTCCGGCACGTCCTCCGGGCGGCCTCCCATGAACGTGTCGATGGCCCCCTCGCCCAGGTGTTCGCGGCTGCCGATCGCGAGGCACGCCACGGGTGCATGCAGGACGACCAGATCGAAGGTCGGGGCATCGGGGTCGGCCGCAGGGGTGTCGGCCGGGAGACCGCGCCGGGACGTGGCCCAGGCGGCGAGTCCGCCGCCGGCGGAATGACCGAGGAGCGCGCGTCGCGTGATGTCGACGCCGTGTCGCGATCCCTCGGCAAGGCCGTGATCGATCGCGGCGGCGACATCGAGGATCGTCGACGGCCACGGGTGGTCGTACGCGCGGTACTCGATGCTCCACACCGCGAAGCCGCGCGTCGCGAGATCGAGTGCCGTCGGCTCCTCGAGGTCGAGGCGCCACACCGGTCGGAAGTAGCCACCGTGGATGAGCATCGCGAGCGGCGCGCCATCGTTCTCCGGCAGGAACCATTCCCCGAACTGACGGGGATCCGCGCCGTACGACTCGATGACCCGTCTCATGTCAGGAGAGTCTGCGATGGAGTGCGTCGGCCACCCGCCAGCAGTCCAAATACGTGGAGTAGAGCGGCACGGGCGCGAAACGGATGATGTCGGGGTTGCGCGTGTCGGCGATCACGCCATCGAGGTCGCGCAGCAGCGCCGCGATCTCGTGGATGTCGCGGGTGAATCGCACGGACAGCTGGCAGCCGTGCCGATTCGGATCCTCGGGTGTCACCACCTGCATGGCTCCCGCTGGCAGGTCGGCGGCAACCTCGTCGAGGAGCTCGCGCAGATAGCGCGTCAGGCGCAGGCTGCGCTCGCGCAGCACCGACATGCCGACCTCGTCGAACATCTCCAGCGACACCTGCACGGGCGCCATCGCGAAAATCGGCGGGTTCGACACCTGCCATGCATCGGCCGTCGGCGGGGGATCGAAGTGAGGATCCATCCGAAAGCGCAGGTCTGAACGGGTGCCCCACCAGCCGGCCAGGCGTGGTAACGACGTGTCGCGCACGTGGCGTTCGTGGATGAAGCAGCCGGCCAGGGAGCCAGGCCCGGAGTTGAGGTACTTGTAGGAGCACCAGGTGGCGAAGTCGACATCCCAGTCGTGCAGCGACATCGGCACGTTGCCGGCCGCGTGGGCCAGGTCCCAGCCCACCATCGCCCCGACCTCGTGGCCTGCCGCGGTGATGGCAGGCATGTCGAGCCATTCGCCGGTCAGGTAGTTGACGGCGCTCAAGAACACGACGGCGACCTCGTCGCCAAGGTCGCGAATGGCCTGCACGACGTCGTCAGCGCGCAGGATGTCCTCGCCCGGTCGCGGCCGCAGGCGCACGACGTTCGCGTCGGCATCCAGGCCGTGCCAGCCCACGTGCGAATCGATGGCGTAGCGGTCCGACGGGAAGACGATGTCTTCCATGACGATCTTGGTGCGCGATCCGTGCGGACGATAGAACGTGGCGAGCAACAGATGGATGTTGACCGTCAGGGAGTTCATCACGACCACCTCGTGCGGCAGCGCGCCGACGAGGCGAGCGGCCGGGTCGGTCAGCGCCAGGTGGTAGTCCTTCCACGGCCGCGGCCCGGACAGCTGGCCTTCGACCCCCCACGTCGCCCAGCGATCGAACTCCACCATGAGCGCGTCGCGCGTGGCTCGCGGCTTCAGGCCGAGCGAGTTGCCCGCCAGGTAGGCGACGTCCGGGTACGCCGATCCGGGCGCATCGGGGTAGTCGAGCGGCGCGGCGTACGGCGGGATGAGGAAGCGGTCACGCCAGCCGGGGTCCGCGTCGTCGAGCGAGGGGTCGTAGGGCCGCACGGTCAGATCCTCGTCCCTGGGTGCCCGGGCTTGGCCACAGCCCCCTCCCTGGGCCCGGTCAGCATGAATCAACCGAACGTATGAGGAACCGTCCGGGCAGCCCCCTCGTCTACTCTCGTGAGGCCGCACTCATCGCGGCGCCCTAGACGAAAGAGGTCATCATGCGCAGCACCACCCGTCGGGCCGTCGCCATCGCGGCTGCCGGACTCATCGCCGTAGCCGGAGCTGGCGTCTTGACCGCCTGCGGATCCTCGGGCGGCGGTTCCTCATCCAGCTCGGCGCCCGCGCCGGCACCTACCGACGAAGGAGCACAGGTGATCGGTCCCGTCATCGTCGAGCCCGGCCAGACCACGGCTGAGGTCCAGGTCGGCCGCGTCATCACCTTCAACGTCGACGACGTCATGGCCTGGATGATCTCGTCCAGTGACGAGGCTGTCGTCAAGGTCACGGCCGGCAAGGATGACGGCTCCGCGCAGTTCCTCCCCGGCGGAGAGGCGCTTGCCCCCGGCACCGCCGAGATCACCCTCACCAACATGGACAACACCGAAGACAAGTGGGTCGTCACGGTCACCGTGACGGAGTAGGACCCTCTACGAGATCCCCGGTGCCGCCGTCCCCCCCGACGGGCGGCACCGGGGATCTGCCTTTGCCCGGTCGAATGCCCTCTTTTCAGGCCCGGATGGGTGGACACTGTTGCCATGAGCTGGATCTGGTGGGTGGTCATCATCCTCGTCGTGGTCGGCGTGGCGGGGTTCGTCATCACCCAGTTCAACAAGCTCCGCAGGTTCGACGTGCTGTGCACCGGGGCGCTAGGCGACGTCGACACCCTGCTGACCAAGCGTGCCGACCTCGTGCCCAACCTCGTCGAGACCGTCCAGGGCGCCCGCGACTTCGAGTCGTCCACGATCGAGGCGGTCACGGCGGCGCGCACGCGCACCGGCCAGGCCCGCGACCTGAATGAGAAGTCGTCGGCCGATGCCGATCTGACCTCCGCCCTCGGCCGCCTCTTTGCCGTCGCCGAGGCCTACCCGCAGTTGACGGCCACGTCGAACTTCCAGACGCTCCAGGTGCAGCTCGCTGACATCGAGAGCCAATTGCAGTTCGCCCGGCAGTACTACAACGACTCGGTCGTCAAGCTCAACACCGCGCTGCGCACCATCCCGTCCATGTGGTTCAGCGGGATTGCCGGAGTGAGCCAGCGCGAGATGTACGCCGAGCCCGACGAGGGGCGCCGCGCGGCTCCACGAGTCCAGTTCTAGAGCACGACATGAGGCGCGCGATTCGCGTAGTTGTGGCCTGTGCCCTCGGGGGGCTCGCGCTCATCGCCCTTGCGCCGTCAGCATCAGCCGAGGAGCGCATCCGTCAGTTTGCCGTCGAGGCGACCGTGAACCCTGACGGCTCCATGGACGTCGTGGAGCGCATCACCTACGACTTCGACTTCGAGCAGCGGCACGGGATCTACCGGGAGATCCCGGTGTGGGATGAGCTACCCGACGGATCGCGGTGGATCCACCCGGTGACGGTGGAGAGCGTCTCGATGGACGCCGGCGCGGTGCCCTACGACATTTCACAGTCCGGGGCCTATCTCGAGGTCAAGATCGGCGACCCGGATGTGACGATCAGCGGCATCCACGAATACGTCATCTCCTACACCGTCGACGGCGTCATGCGCGGGCTGACCGACCAGGACCTTGCTGCGGGCAATCCCTACGGCTTCGCAGTTGGCGATGCCGAGCTCTACTGGGACTTCATCGGCGACGGATGGAACGTGTGGATGGGCGATGTCTTCGTCCGGGTCACGGGTCCAGGCCCTGTGCTTGCCGCGCAATGCTTCCGCGGCGTCTACGGCGCGGTGCAGGCCTGCCAGGACCGCATCCAGGGCGACGGTGTGCAGTTCGCGACCAGTGCGCTGCCGTCGTACTCGGGCGTGACCGGCGTCGTGATGTTCCCTGGATCGGCATTCGATGGTCCGCAGGTCCGCCGCGTCGAGGCCGCGCCACTGACCGATCGCCCGGGCGATGTCTTCATGCCCTACGGCTTGGTCGCGGCCATCGCGTTGCTTGTGCTGCCGTCGCTCGTGGTCCTGGTGCTGCGACGCCGACTGCGCGGGGTCGACGTACCCAGCGCCGTCGTGCGCTTCGGACCACCCGACAACCTGAGACCGGCCGAGATTGCCGTCGGGCTCAACGGCGAGCTCCCAGCCCGCGCCGTGCTCGCCACGCTCCTGGACTTCGTGGCCCGCCGCTACATCACCTTGTCATCGGATGACGGCGGGATCTTCCTGCCGAGCCGCATCGATGTGGCGTGGTGGGGGGCGGGCACGGATGAGACGCGGCCGTGGGAGCAGAAGATGCTGGGCGCGATCTTCGAGGGCCGCGAGCGAGCGACCCTGCAGGGCTATGACCCGGGATTCGCCACGGCGGTGTCGGGTGTGCAGGCGGACCTGCGCAGGGAGGCGATCCTCGCCCAGCGCTTCGATGCGGAGGCCAAGGCCGCGCGTCGTCGCTTCGGCTGGGCCGTGGGGATCACCTGGTCGCTCGTGGTCGTCAGCTTCTTCGGTGGCCTGTGGTCGGAGAACGCCGTGATCTTCGCCGGCGCGGTTCCGGCCCTCATCGGCCTGGCACTCGGCCTGATGCTCGCGCGCGTGTTCGTGCCCGATCGCGAGACGGTGGCCACGGCCAAGTTCGAGGCTGAAGTCGAGGGCTTCAAGAAATTCCTCGACACCGACCCGGGTGCCGCTCGCCGCGAGCTCGTCCAGCGGCTGGGGCTTCCCGACTACGCCGTGTACGCGACAATGCTGCCCTACGCCGTGCTGTTCGACCTCGAAGACTCCTGGTCCGGCGCCTTCCCCGACCTCACGCCGGAGCAACTGCGGATGAGCGGGCTTTACCTGGCCAACACGATGATGATCCACAGCATGATGTCGGCTGGCACGTCGACGGTGTCGACCGCCTTCACCGCGCCGCGCGCCTCCGGCGGGTCCGGCTTCTCGGGCGGGGGCGGCTTCTCGGGCGGTGGCGGTGGTGGTGGCGGCGGTGGGAGTTGGTAGGCCACCCCTTTCGTTGAGTGGCGGGTTGTGCTGCGCGACACGCCGTGCGCGGCA
>CAINGG010000038.1 GCA_903848435.1 uncultured Actinomycetes bacterium
CGGCCCGCGCCTTCTCGATCTGCAGTGTGCGGATCTGATGGTGCAGATTTGCGCGGCCCGCCTTTAACTGGGCCCCAAATCGGCGTTGAATGGTATTCTCGTCGCACCCCGCCAGTATCCCGATGATCTGATCGCTGTGGCCGAGCGACGCCAGCTCCTGGATCTGATCCGCGTCCAGCTTGAGTGTCTTCAGTGGTCGTGGCATTTCCCGCCTCCTTGTGCCACGCGCGGCGTCATGCGTGCTACCGCCGTGTCCTCACGATACTACGCGCCAGGAGACCCAACGCCGGTCTTGGTTGAGCACAAGGGCTAGGCGTCCGGGCGGTGCTGCGCGTCGAACCGCGCGACGTCGGCCCGCTGCATCGTCCGCGTCAGGCCCGCCGCAGTCGCCGCCGCCGCGATGCCCTCGAGGATGCGTGTGGCGACAGCCGCCGCCTCCCACGGTTGCCCGCTGGCGACACCGACGAGCAGCGCCGAGCCGATGCCGGCCACCACGCTGAACAGCACGATCCAGGCGGCGTCGAGGTCCGGCTTCGCCAGCTTCAGCAGCTCGACCAGGTAGCCGGTCACGACGGCTGCCGCACCGGTTGCGATGATGCTTTCCACAGGCTATCCCCACATTCTCAACAGGAACGACAACACGATCGGCACGCCTGCGCCGAGCAGACCGGCGAACGCCATGATCTTGATCATCGAGTGCTCCAGGCTGACGATGCGATCCTCGAGCTCGTCGAACTGCGTGTCACCTCGGTCGAGCCGCTTCTGGATCCAGATCAGTCGCTCCTCCATTGCGATCAAGCGGTTCATAATCGTCTGGACATCGGATTGTGTCACTGCATCGCCTCCGCTACGTCACGTCGCACCACGTGCAAATCGATGGCCCGGCCCGGGCAGCTCTTCGGCGAATTGCAGTCACGATGCCCGATGATGTGGATCTGCCGCCGCTGCCATCGCTGTAGTGCGACGAGCACATCATACACCACGGCGCGCATGCGCGGACTCCACGGCGCCGCATCGTAGCGCCCGACCACTTCGATGCCCACGCTGTCAGCGTTGCAGATGCCGGCGTGGATCCCGCGCTCATTCAGCGCCGTCATCTGCCAGATGCCGTCGTCCTGCCAGCGCGGCGAGCCGACGGCGATGAACAGATGCGGGCCCGCGGGCCAGCCGAGGTTGCGATAGTAGTTGGCCATCGCCTGCATGCTGCGCAGTCCGCGCCACTGGGCGAGCGTCGGCACGACGGTGTGGTGCAGGACGATGCGCTGCCACCAGAGCGCGATGCCAGGATCGTAGTGGCCGAGGTGTCGCGCCAGATCGGCTGGCGTCGCCCATCGTCGAATGTCCATCCGGAACCGTCGCATAGTGCCCCCTGTTCAAACGTCAAGCGCCGGATCCGGTAGAATCCGGCGCCTGCCGAACGCCGGGCGCCGCAGCCCCGTAGAAGACCCCCTCGGCGCCCACCACAGTATACCCTACAGTGTGATGATGCCCAGCTTCGGCCACGCGGCATTGCCGAGCCGCGCAGCCTTCCGCGCCTTCCACTCGTCGGTGTAGCCCTCCGGATCCGTGCCGTGTGCAACGCCGGCCCGATCGGTGCCCCACTCCGAGACAGCGATATATCGCCGACCACCAATCGGCTCGTCCATGTACGCATCGACAATCACCATGTCAGTCGCGCCTGGTGCAGCATCGCGCATATACCACGACAACTCCGGCGGTACCACTCGAGCTTCGACCACTTCGACGGCAGGCTCAACGGACTCGACGATGTCGGCGACACCGCCGACCATATGGTCAGTCCCTTGTCCCTTGTCCCCTGTTGGGGGCCTTATAGGCCCCCCAACAACAGGGGACAAGGGGACAGGTAGGGGACAAATAGGGGACAACTCAGGCGACATAGGGGACAACTCAGGCGACGTTTCGCATTGCAATGCGGAATCACCTATAGCGCCACTGGCGACACC
>CAINGG010000039.1 GCA_903848435.1 uncultured Actinomycetes bacterium
CCGAGATGCGTACCGGCGAGGGCAAGACCCTCGTCGCCACGCTCCCCTCCTACCTCAATGCCCTGTCCGGCAAGGGCGTCCATGTCGTCACCGTCAACGACTACCTGGCCGAGCGCGACAGCGAGTGGATGGGTCGCATCCACCGATTCCTGGGTCTCGAGGTCGGCGTGATCCTGGCTCACATGACCCCTGCCGAGCGGCGCGATGCCTACGCCGCCGACATCACCTACGGCACCAACACCGAGTTCGGCTTCGACTACCTGCGCGACAACATGGCGTGGTCGAAGGACGAGATGGTGCAGCGCGGCCACAACTTCGCGGTCGTCGACGAGGTCGACTCCATCCTCATCGACGAGGCGCGCACCCCCCTGATCATCAGCGGCCCGGCCGATCAGCCCACCAAGTGGTACGCCGAGTTCGCCCGCATGGCGACGATCCTCAAGCGCGACCAGGACTACGAGGTCGACGAGAAGAAGAAGACCATCGGCGTCCTCGAATCGGCGATCGACCGGGTGGAGGACCAGCTCGGGATCGACAACCTCTACGACACGGTCAACACCCCGCTCGTCGGCTTCCTCAATAACGCCATTCGCGCCAAGGAGCTCTTCAAGCGCGACCGCGACTACGTCATCCTGGACGGCGAGATCCTCATCGTCGACGAGCACACCGGCCGGCTCCTCAAGGGGCGCCGCTACAACGAGGGCTTGCACCAGGCGATCGAGGCCAAGGAAGGCGTCGAGATCAAGGCCGAAAACCAGACCCTCGCCACGATCACCCTGCAGAACTACTTCCGTCTCTACGACAAGCTCTCCGGCATGACCGGCACGGCCATGACAGAGGCCAATGAGTTCCACCAGATCTACAAGCTCGGGGTCGTGCCCATCCCCACCAATCGTCCGATGGTGCGCCTCGACGAGGCCGACCTCGTCTACCGCACCGAGGCGTCGAAGTACTCCGCCGTCATCGACGACATCGAGGAACGGCACGAGCTCGGGCAGCCGGTGCTCGTCGGCACCACAAGCGTCGAGAAGAGCGAGCTCATCGCGCACGAGCTCAAGAAGCGCGGCGTGCGCCACGAGGTGCTCAACGCCAAGAACCACGAGCGCGAGGCATCGATCGTCGCTGAGGCGGGCCGCAAGGGCGCCGTGACCGTCGCGACCAACATGGCCGGCCGCGGTACCGACATCATGCTCGGCGGCAACCCCGAGTTCCGGGCCGCACAGGAGCTCGAGCGCCGGGGCCTGGACCCCGTCGAGGACCCCGAGGCCTACGAGAAGGCCTGGCCGGAGGCCCTGGCCGAGGCGCAGGCGTCGGTGGCGAGCGAGCACGACGAGGTCGTCGAGCTTGGCGGTCTCTACGTGCTCGGCACGGAGCGCCACGAATCCCGCCGTATCGACAACCAGTTGCGCGGCCGCTCCGGTCGCCAGGGCGATCCCGGCGAGTCGCGCTTCTACCTCTCGCTCGAGGACGACCTCATGCGCCTGTTCAAGGCCGACATGGTCGACGCCTTCCTCCGCCGATTCAACGTGCCCGACGACCAGCCGATCGAAGCCAAGATGGTGAGCAACGCCATCCGCTCGGCACAGACCTCCGTCGAGGCGCAGAACTTCGAGATCCGCAAGGACGTCCTGAAGTACGACGACGTTCTCAATCGCCAGCGCCTCGTGATCTACGAAGAGCGTCGCAGCGTGCTCGAGGGTGCCGACATCCACGAACAGGTGCGCGGCTTCCTCGACGAGGTCATTGCCAGCTACGTGCGCGGGGCGACGACCGAGGGCTACCCCGAGGACTGGGACCTCGAGCAGTTGTGGACCGCGCTGCGCCAGCTCTACCCGGTAGGCGTGTCCGTCGAGCAGTTGGAGGAGCAGTCCGGTGGCGGGCGGGCCGGCCTCACCACCGAGTTCCTCGTGGAGGAGCTCACCAACGATGCCCAGTTGGCCTACGACCGGCGCGAGGAGGAGTTGGGCGAGGAGGTCACGCGCGAACTCGAGCGCCGCGTCATCTTGTCGGTCCTCGACCGCAAGTGGCGCGAGCACCTCTACGAGATGGACTACCTGCGCGACGGCATCGGACTGCGCGCCATGGCCCAGCGCGATCCGCTCATCGAATACCAGCGCGAGGGCTACGACCTCTTCATGGCGATGATGGACGGCATCAGGGAGGAGACGGTCGGCTTCCTGTTCAACGTCGAGGTGCAGACCCAGGCACCGGCAACCGAGGAGCCGCCTGCGCCCAGCGCCGAAGAGGCCGTCGTGGCGCTCGCGGCAGCGGCGAAGGAGAAGGCAGCGGCTGCGCCCGCCAAGGCGCCGGTCCCCTTGGTCGCCGCCAAGGGCCTGGGCCCGTCTCGGCCGCAGTTGCTGCAGTACTCCGCGCCCACCGCCGAGGGCGGCGTGGCTCGCGAGGCGCTCCAGGCTGACGGCGAAGAGCCTGTCGACATCGATCCCAACGCCAGCCGCGCCGAGCGCCGTCGAGCGGCTCGCGCCAACCGCAAGCGCAAGTGAGGCTCGAGGGCGAGGTCGTCGTCCGCGACGCCCCGAACCGGCCGGTCTTCGTCGGCGGCACGGGGCGCAGCGGCACCACCATCGCCGGCCGCCTTCTGGGCACGCACGCGCAACTGCGTACCACCAATCCGCGCGAACTCCGCTTCATCGCCTCGGCCGGTGGCGTGGCCGAGGCCTACGCCACGGCGACGGGATCGCCGCCAAGTGGGCGATCGGTGACGCCTGAGCAGGTCGTCGACACCATGTGGAACCACTGGTACGAGCGCGTGAAGCCCTCCGGTGCGGTGAGTGGACTACGCCGCAAGCTGACCCGTGAAGAGATGACCGTCGTGTGTGACCGCTATGTCGCTGAATTCCCCGCGGATCCCTTCGCGGCCTCGAGGCGCTTCGCCGAGACCATCGTGTCCACTCGTACCAAGAAGGATCCGAGCCTTCGCTGGGTTGACACGACCCCGGCCAATGCGCG
>CAINGG010000040.1 GCA_903848435.1 uncultured Actinomycetes bacterium
CTCGCCCGCGTCGTGAACTCCCAGGCCGGATGGCCAGGGATCCGACGAGCACGCACGACCATCGCCCTCGGCGATCCCGCGGCAGAATCACCACTGGAGTCGGAGTCTCGCGGAGTCCTCGTCCTCAGGGGCGTGCCCACGCCTGTCGTAGGCGCCCCGGTCGTGGGCGCCAACGGCACCACGTACTGGGCGGACATGCTGTGGGAGGCACACGGCGTCATCGGGGAGTGCGACGGCGAGATGAAGTATTCCGACACCGCGGCGTTGATCAAGGAGAAGCGTCGGCAGGAGGAACTCGAGCAGGCTGGATCCAGGTTCGTGCGATGGATGTACCCCGACCTGCGCGAACCCTGGCGCCTGGTGGGCCGCGTCAACCGAGCACTCGGCCTGTGCTGACTCGACCCCTGGTGGCCCACCGACTCGCTCAGGTGAAGCCAACCGGGTCTATTCAGGCGATTTCCGGCCAATAGACCCGTTTCCGTTCACCTGAGCGGGAGTGGGGCGATCAGATCACGTGGTTGAGCACCCGCACGGGTGTGTCATCGGTGGCGATGCGGTAGGGCTCGAGTTCGGTGTCCCAGGCGGTGCCCAGGAGATACGCGATGCCATCGATGAGGTCTGCGCCGGTGGCCGCGGCACCGGCGACGGCGGCACGCAGTCGATCCTCCGACACGAGGATGTCGCCGTGTACGCCGATGGTGGCGCGATGCAGCCCGAGCGTAGGTGTCATCGCGTAGCGCTCGCCCTCGCGACCGGGCGACGGATCCTCGGTGACCTCGACGTGCAGGCCGGGGATGGACTTGAGGGCACTGGCAATGCGGGAACCCAGGCCCGGGCGCCCTTCCCAGGCGAGTTCGGCGCGCATCGCCGGAGGCGCGACGGGCTGGGACTGCCACGACAGGCGCACATCGTTCTCGAGCAGCGAGGTCAGCGCCCACTCGACGTGCGGGCACAGCGCCCGAGGGGCGGCATGGATGAAGACAACGCCCCGCGCACGACCAGGGCCCGTCGATGCCGGAATGGCAGACGGCGGAATGGCAGACATACCACCGGCCTCCTTAGGTGAGGTTCGCCTTCCCCTGCGTCCTCACCCGCTGGCCCGCGGAATCGATCTGCGCCCACCCTAGACCGTTGACGGCCCCGAAGCCCGCATTCGGTAGGGTCGCGACACGCCGACAGCGGCGCAGAACCCACCGGAGGTCCCCATGGCTGTCACCCAGCCCGCCGTCCTGGCCGATGTCTGGACCGAGCGTGCCGAGGGTGCCCGGTCGCTGGCGCGCCAGGTCATCCTGGTGATCGGCGGCGCCGCCTTCGTCGGGCTGTCCGCCCAGGTGGCGATCCCGCTGCCGTTCACTCCCGTGCCGCTGACGCTGCAGACGTTCGCCGTCCTGCTTGCCGGCGCAGCGCTTGGCCCCTGGCGCGGGGTGCTGTCGATGTCGCTGTACGCCGTCGCCGGCGTCGCCGGGCTCCCGTGGTTCGCCGAAGGTTCATCGGGCTTCGCCATGCCGAGCTTCGGCTACATCCTCGGCTTCATCATCGCCGCTGGCATCGTCGGGCGTATCGCCGAGAGCGGTGCTACTCGCACGGTCTGGCGCACCGCTGGACTGATGGTGATCGGCAACCTCGTCATCTACGCCGTGGGCGTCACGTGGCTGAAGTTCGCCATCGACTCGACCTGGCTGGTGGCGCTCGAACTCGGTGTCATCCCGTTCCTCATCGGTGACCTCGTCAAGATCGCGCTTGCCGCGGGGCTCTTGCCGTTGGCCTGGACCGGCCTGCGCAAGGCCGGATTGCTCGACTGACACTCGATGGCCCGTCTGCTCATCGCGGGCAAGCTCGTCGTCGACGACGTCTTGGAGTGCGACGACCCCCTGCTCCCCGGCTCTAATCAACGGGCGCGCGCTCGGCGCATCGAAGGCGGTGGCCAGGCCTGGCACACGTCGCGCGCAGCGGCTAAGGCGGGCGCGCAGGTCAGCGTGACCGGTTGGTGCGGTGACGACGCCGACACAGACCGACTGCGCGCCGATCTGGCGTCATGGGGCATCGACGATCACCTGGCGCCGCTGGCCGATGCGCCTCGCTCGACAGTCTTGGTCCACGCCGGTGATCGCACGATCGTGTCCTACGGGGGCGGCGGTCATCTCACCATCGATGCGCTCGACCATGGAGCGGCGCTCGATGACGTCGCACTCCTGCACATCGACGGCTTCGCGCTCGATGCCGTGTCTGGGGATGCCCTCGTCGCGCTCGCTCACGAGGCCGCACGCCAAGGCATCCCCATCACCCTCGAGCCACCGCGACCGACCAAGTGCGCCTCGTGCGCCACGTGGCTGGCGGCACTTCCGCCGCTCCATGCGATCCTCGGTCGCCCCGACGAGATCGAGGTGGTGAGTGGTTATCTCACCGCGACACCATCCATCACCGTCGCTCACGACCAGGATCGCCCGATCGTCTCCCGCGAGGGTTCCGCCGAGATCACCACTCCGGTACCGATCGTGGAGATCGCTTCGCTCGGCGCGGGCGATCGCTTCGCCGGGGGCTGGCTCGCGTCACGCCTGCACGGGACCGATCTGGCCACTGCGGCAGCAGCGGGCATCGCCGCCGCCGGCAGCCCTCTCAGCTAAGGCCGAGCTCGCGCGCGATCAGCATGCGCTGCACCTCGTTGGTGCCCTCGCCGATCTCCAGCACCTTGGCATCGCGCCAGAAGCGCGCCACGGGGTACTCGTTCATGAAGCCGTAGCCACCGAAGATCTGGGTGGCCGCGCGAGCATTCTCGACAGCCGCGTCTGAGGCGTGCAGCTTGGCGATCGCCGCCTGCTTCTTGAAGGGCTCACCGGCCAGCATGCGCGAGCCCGCGTCGTAGTACGCGAGACGGGCGGTGTGCGCGCGCAGCTCCATGTCGGCGACCATGAAATCCAAGGCCTGGTACGCCGAGAGCGGCCTGCCGAATGCGTGCCGTTCGTGCAGATAGCGCACCGACTCGTCGATGCACCCCTGCGCGAGGCCCACTGACAGGGCCGCGATGGCGATACGCCCCTCGTCAAGCGTCTGCAGGAACTGCGCGTAGCCCTTGCCGCGCGTTCCGAGCAGGTGCGTGGCCGGCACACGACAGTCAACGAAGCCAAGTTCGTGGGTGTCGGAGGCATTCCAACCGACCTTGGAGTACGGCTTCGACACCGTGAGGCCGGGCGTGCCGGTCGGGACGATGATCGTCGACATCTCCTTCTTGCCATCGTCGTTCTCACCGGTGACGGCGAGCACGGCAACGAAGCCGGTGATGTCGGTGCCGGAATTCGTGATGAAGGCCTTGGTGCCGTTGATGACCCACTCGTCACCGTCGAGCCGGGCCGTCGTGCGTGCGGCGCCCGCATCGGTGCCGCCGCCCGGCTCCGTGAGACCAAAGGCGCCGAGCACCTGTCCCGAGAGCAGCCGCGGCAGCCACTCCTTCTTCTGCTCCTCGGTGCCGAACCGATAGATCGGCATCGCACCCAGGCTGACGGCGGCTTCCAGGGTGATGGCGACGGATGAATCGATGCGGGCGATCTCCTCGAGAGCCAGGCAGAGGGCGAAGTAGTCGCCGCCCATGCCGCCGTGCTCCTCCGGGAAGGGCAGGCCGAACAGGCCCATCTCCCCCATCTGCCGGACGATGTCGTAGGGGAAGGCGTGCGATTCGTAGAGCTCGCCGATGACCGGGGCGATCACGTCCTGCGCGAACGCTGCGACCGACTTCTGCAACTCGACGTACTCCTGCGGCAGGCGATGATCCATGTCATTCCCCCTGATGGGATCGGGCCCGCACGACGCGTGAGGGACTGGGTCGGCCGAGGATGCCGGACATCCAGGCGCTGGTGGTGACGAGCGCGTCGAGGTCGACGCCGGTGCGGATCCCGAGGCCCTCGAGCATATAGACGAGGTCCTCGGTAGCCAGGTTGCCGGTGGCGGACTTGGCATAGGGGCAGCCACCGAGCCCGCCCGCCGAGGTGTCCACCGTCGTGACTCCGGCGCGCAGGGCCGCGAGGGTGTTGGCGAGCGCCTGTCCGTAGGTGTCGTGGAAGTGCACCCCTACGGCCTCGACGGGTACGCCGGCCGCGGTCAGGCGCGCGAGCAGGTCAGCCACCTGACCGGGCGTCGCGACTCCGATCGTGTCGCCGAGGCTGATCGCATGGCAGCCCATGTCAAGCAGTCGTCCCACGCCCGCAACGACGGCAACGGGATCAACGACACCCTCCCAGGGATCGCCGAAGCACATCGACAGGTAGCCGCGGACGGCCAGTCCCTCCGATCGCGCCCGATCGACGACGGGAGCGAACATCTCCCACTGCTCGTCGTAGCCGCGATTGAGGTTGCGCTGGGCGAAGGCCTCGGTGGCACTGGCGAAGACCGCCACATCGGTGACCGATGCCTCAAGCGCACGCTCGAGCCCCCGCATATTGGGCACCAGGACGGGGTAGCGCACGGCTGGACGACGCTGCAGCGCGGCCATGACATCGGCAGCGTCCGCGAGTTGCGGCACCCACTCGGGCCGCACATAGCTCGTAGCCTCGACGACGGCCAAGCCAGCGTCCACGAGACGCTCGATGAACTCCACCTTGGTCGCGGTGGGCACGATCGCCGATTCGTTCTGCAGGCCATCGCGCGCGCCGACCTCCCAGATCATGACCTCGGACGGCAAGGCTGGATCGCGTACGACCATGGGCAGCGCGGTCATGCCAGCCTCGGATCCACGCGCACGAGCACATCGTCGAGGCGCACCTGATCGCCGACCGAGACCGAGATGGCGGCGACCACTCCATCGGCCGGTGCGCGCAGCGAATGCTCCATCTTCATGGCCTCGACGACGGCAACCACCTCGCCGGCAGCCACGGGAGCGCCCACCGCAAGGGGCACGGCCACCACCGTGCCGGGCATCGGGCTGCGCGCCTGCCAGGTGCCCGTGTGGCCCGCGCCGCTCACCGCGCGGAGCCGACGACCGATTGGCCGAGACGCCACGAACCGCCGGTTGACACCACCCGCGTGCAGCCACACCTCTCCGTCCGCTGCGCGGGCCA
>CAINGG010000041.1 GCA_903848435.1 uncultured Actinomycetes bacterium
ATCGTGCCGAGGTAGACGACGATCGGGCTACGCAGGATGCGCGCCCAGGTTGAGTCGTCGCCCCAGCGACCGAGGAACCCCGGCAGCAGTAGGAAAACGGCGATGAGGCCGTAGAGCACGTGCTTGATGACGAGGCTGTTGGGTTGGGCCGGGTCGAAGGTCAAGGGACCGGCCAGCGGCGTTGCGGCGATGACGTAGAGGGCCGCGGCGATCAGCAGGCACCAGGGCGTGGAGTCAGCCACCTGCCGAACGCTCCACATCCAGCGTGGCGCACCCCGCAGCGACAGGCGGGTCTGTATGACGGCGCACGCCATGCCGAGCGCAAACCAGTCGATGAATCCAGGAAGCCAGTAGCCCGGCATGGTCGACGTGCCCAGCGCCCCCGAGACACGAAGCACGGTGAACCCCCAGCCGATGGCCACGCACGCGCCGATGACGGTGAGTTGCCAGTTGGCGCTTGCCGTCGCATTGCCCCGGTGTCGACGCCCGGCGAGCCACGCGAGCAGAGGGAGCACGGCGTAGAAGGCCACCTCAGTGGCCAAGCTCCACGTTTGGGTGAGGCCCTCGATGGTGAAGCCGGGTACGTAGATGTGCAACAGGCCCAGGTGCACGGGCCAGGCCTGCCAGCGCACGGGCTGGATCTCAGGGAGCAGCAGGAGAACGAAGGCGACCATCACCCAGTAGGCCGGCAGGATGCGCACGGCCCGCCGGATCGCGTAGGTGCCCAGGCGAGGTCCGCGCCGGTCCGTCATGGCGCCCAGCGCCCAGGGTCGATAGAGCAGGAAGCCGGAGAGGAGGAAGAACAGGGTCACCCCGAAGTCCATCCGCCCCAGGAGGGGGCCGAGGACGGGGGTGAGGATCTCTCCGGTGTTGAAGGCGACATGGGTGGTCAGGACCATGAAGGCGGCGATGGCGCGGTAGCCATTGAGGAGCGGAAAGGAGTCGGGGAGCGCTGGCCGCACCGCCATGTGCCCTCCTCCTGCTCGACCCGCCCGAGATACGGGCGCGCGCCCTCAGTATCGGGTACCGTGCCTCTGGCGGCCGCCCCTCACCGGCCCTGGGTGACCTCGGAGGTTCTATGAAGCGCGGCATCGGGCTCGTCCTTGTCGGGCTCGGCCTGTTTCTCGTCGTCCTCGGCGTTCTCACGCGTTTCACTGTCGTGCCCGCGATCGCCAAGGCGCCCCTGTCCCCCGGCCAAGCCGATGGTGGCGTGACCCAGACCGATCAGGTTGGCGTGGCCGCGAAGCTCTTCGACCCCGCCACGCTCACCACACGCACGGACGTGCCGCTCACTGTCACGCGCTACACGCGAGGCGACGTTCCCGCCAGCCAGACCCCGGAGGCCCTGGCCGGCGATCTCGCCATCTACGACACGTTCCAGCGCGTCGAGGACAACGCAGGCGTGGTCGTGCTGGCCAACACCGCGCGCTTCGCCTTCAATCGAGTGACGTCGGAGATGTCCAATTGCTGCGGGGCCAACCTCGATGGCGAGAACGTTGAGATGAGTGGCATCGTCCCGCTCAAATTCCCGATGTTCACGCAGCCGCAGAACTACCCCTACTTCGACACCTCTCTCAATACGACCGTGGAGGCGGTGTACCAGGGCCAGGAGGAACTCGACGGGTTGCCCGTCTACAAGTACGTGGTCACGGTGGAGCCCAGCCAGACCGGCACCATTGAGGTCCCCGGCGACCTCGTGGGTTCACC
>CAINGG010000042.1 GCA_903848435.1 uncultured Actinomycetes bacterium
AGGACGCGGGGCCCCGCGAAGTTGGTCATGTTGTCCTCGTGATCGCGGATCGCGTGGCAGGTGTTTTGGCACAGGAAGCACTCGATGCACTTGCGGAACTCCTGGCTACGAGCGACGTCCTCCTGCTGCATCCGGTATTCGCCGGGCTCCAGGCCCTTCGGGGGCTTGAATGCCGGGACCTCGCGCGCCTTGGCGTAGTTGTACTGGACATCGGTGACCAGGTCGCGAATGACTGGGAAGGTGCGAAGCGGCGTCACCGTGATGGGTTCGCCGTCGGGAAAGATGTTCATGCGGGTCAGGCACATCAGGCGAGGCTTGCCGTTGACCTCGGCGCTGCACGACCCGCACTTGCCCGCCTTGCAGTTCCAGCGGATCGCAAGGTCGTTCTCCTGCTCGGCCTGAATGCGGTGCAGGACGTCGAGGATGACCTCGCCGTCGTTCACCTCGACGGTGTAGTCCTTCAGAGCGCCGTCGCCCTTTTCGCCCCGCCAGATGCGGAAGGTTGCCTGGTGTCCCACGGCTATGCGCTCCTTCGGGCTAGTGACTCGACTTCCGCCTCAGTCATGTATTTGCTGAGCTCCTTGGCATCGAACAGCGCCGCGAGCTCGGGCGTCATCTCGGGCAGTGCCTTGCGCTGCACCGACAGGCGATCGTCGATCAGCGAGCACTGGAGATTGACCTTGCGCCATTCGGGGTCCATGGCCGGGAAGTCATCGCGAGTGTGACCTCCGCGCGACTCCTCGCGCATGAGAGCGGACTCGGCGATGCACTGGGACACGAGTAGCTGCTTGGGCAGGTCGAGCGCCAGATGCCAGCCGGGGTTGTACTCCCGCCCACCGCCGGTCTTCATCGTGCGCGTGCGTTCCTTGAGCTCCTCGATGCGCTTGAGGGCAACGCGCATCTCGTCGGCATTGCGAATGATCCCGACGAGATCGTTCATCACGTCCTGGAGCTCTTTTTGGATCGCGTAGGGGTTCTCGCCCCGCTCGGCGGTGAAGGGGGCAAGCGCCCACTCCATCGCCGCGTCGACGGATGCCTGATCGACGCTGGGCGCCCAGCCTGACTTGCCCAGCTCTTCAACGTAGTCGGCCGCGTAGAGCCCCGCCCGACGACCGAAGACCAGGAGATCCGAGAGCGAGTTGCCACCGAGGCGATTCGAGCCGTGCATGCCGCCAGCGACCTCGCCGGCGCAGAACAGGCCCTGCACGCCCACGGCCGCCTGGGAGTCCTGGTCGACCTCGATGCCGCCCATCACGTAGTGGCAGGTCGGCCCGACCTCCATCGGCTCCTCGGTGATGTCGACGTCGGCAAGCTCCTTGAACTGGTGCCACATCGAGGGGAGCTTGGCGCGGATGACGTCGGCGGGGAGTCGCTTGGATACGTCGAGGAAGACACCACCGTGCGGTGAGCCGCGGCCTGCCTTGACCTCGGCATTGATCGAACGCGCGACCTCATCACGCGGCAGCAACTCGGGCGGCCGACGGTTGTTGTCGGGATCGGTGTACCAGCGATCGGCTTCCTCTTCGGTCGTCGCGTATTTGTCCTTGAAGACATCGGGGATGTAATCGAACATGAAACGACGGCCGTCGGAGTTGGTCAGGACACCGCCATCTCCACGGACCGACTCGGTCACGAGCAGGCCACGCACGCTGGGCGGCCAGACCATGCCGGTCGGATGGAACTGCACGAACTCCATGTTGATCAGCGAGCCGCCGCACTCGAGCGCGAGCGCATGGCCGTCGCCGGTGTACTCCCACGAGTTGCTCGTCACCTTGAAGGACTTGCCGATACCACCGGTCGCGATGATCACCGCTGACGTCTCGATCAGGACGAACTCGCCGCTGGGGCGCCAGTAGGCCAGCACCCCGCACACGCGGCGATCGTCACCCTCGCCTGTCATGAAGATCTTGGTGACCGTGCACTCGGCGAAGACCCGGATGCGCGACTCGTAGTCGCCCGACAGGCGCTTGTCCTCCTGCTGGAGGGCGACGACCTTCTGCTGCAGCGTGCGGATCATCTCGAGCCCGGTGCGGTCGCCGACGTGCGCGAGCCGGGGGTACTCGTGGCCACCGAAGTTGCGCTGGCTGATGCGCCCGTCCTTGGTGCGGTCGAAGAGGGCGCCCCAGGACTCGAGCTCCCACACGCGCTCCGGCGCCTCCTTCGCATGGATCTCGGCCATGCGGTAGTGGTTGAGGAACTTGCCGCCACGCATCGTGTCGCAGAAGTGAACCTGCCAGTTGTCATTGCTGTTGACGTTGGCCATCGACGCGGCGATGCCGCCCTCCGCCATGACCGTGTGCGCCTTGCCGAAGAGGGACTTGCTCATGACCGCAGTCGACTTGCCGCTCTCGCGTGCGGCGATGGCGGCACGAAGACCGGCGCCACCGGCACCGATGACGACGACGTCGAAGGCGTATCGCTGGATATCACTCATGGTGTCCTCACCACCTCAGAACAGGTACCAGTTGGGGATCGCACCCGAGGCGACCTGGCGGACGTAGAGATCAGTCAGGGCAACGCCGACGAGCGAGATCCACGCGTAGCGCATGTGATTGCCGTTGAGCTTGGAGACCCACGTCCACATCTTGTAGCGGACCGGGTGCTTGCTGAAGTGCTTCAGTCGTCCGCCCACGGCGTTGCGACAGGAGTGGCACGACAGGGAGTACAGCCACAGGAACGTGGCGTTGAGGATGAGGATGAAGGTGCCGATGCTGACATGGCCCCACGCCCCATCGGCGTTGCGGAACGCGAGGATGGCATCCCACGTGAGGATCACGTTGAAGACCAGACCGATGTAGAAGAAGTAGCGGTGCGAGTTCTGGATGATCAAGGGGAACTTCGACTCACCGGTGTACTTCTTGTGTGGCTCGCTCACGGCACACGCTGGCGGCGACATCCAGAAGGCGCGGTAGTAGGCCTTGCGGTAGTAGTAGCACGTCAGCCGGAATCCGAGCGGGAAGATGAGGATCAGCAGCGCCGGAGACAGCACCCACCAGGCGCCGACCGGCGTCCACTCGCTCGAACCGGGCACGCAGTCGACGGCGAGGCAGGGCGAGTAGAACGGCGAGATCAGCGGCGCAGAGTAGTAATAGGCGTTTTCGAAGGCCCGCCACGTCGAGTAGATGATGAAGGCGATCAGCGCCGCGGCCGTCAGGGCAGGCGCGAGCCACCATCGGTCGACGCGGAGCGTGCGCGCCTTGATGTCTGCCCGGTGCTCCCCTGGTACGCCGCTGGACGGTGGGGTATCTAGAGCGCTGCTCATAGTCAGCCGTGGGGACCCTTCCCGGGCCGCACGGCCCGCCTGCCGCGATGCTATCCCTCACTGGTCAAACCCACATGTGCAGCGGGGGCGGTGCGAGGTGGGTCACACCCCTCGGGGGGCCGTTGGCACGAAGGCGCGCCCTGACCGCCCCGCCCGCCTGACCGGCTGCGCAGGTCGGCCCGCGACTACGATGGCGGCAGTCGAAGTCGTGGAGGTTTAGGTGGCGGCCACACCTGTGGGCACGCTCTATGCCGGCGGCCAGGGCATGTGGTCCTGGGTTGCCCAGCGCATCACCGGCATCGCCGTCTTCTTCTTCCTCTACGTCCATGTGCTCGACACGGCACTGGTGCGTGTCTCCCCCAACGCTTACGACCTCGTCATCGCCACCTACAAGACGCCCATCGTCAACCTGCTCGAGGTGGGCCTGGTGGGCGCTGTGCTCTACCACGCCCTCAACGGCGTACGCATCATCGCCGTCGACTTCTGGGTCAAGGGGCCGCGCTACCAGAAGCAGATGCTGTGGGTGGTCGTGGGCATCTGGGTCGTGGTCATGGTGCCCGGCACCTACTTCATGCTCAAGCACACGGTCGAAGCGCTCTTCGGGACCACGCCATGAGCGTCGCCGACCGACCCCTCGATCTCGAGCCCCCCGGCGCACCCCGGCGCCCGCCGGCCAGCAGCAACTTCGAGTTGAACTCGTGGATCTTCATGCGGGTGTCCGGCGTCGTCCTCATCTTCTTGGTCCTCGGCCATCTCGTCATCATGAACATCCTCGACGGCGGCGTGCAACGCATCAACTTCGCCTTCGTGGCCGGACGCTGGGCTAGTCCCTTCTGGCAGGTCTGGGATCTCGCGATGCTCTGGCTCGCGATGTTGCACGGCGGCAATGGCTTGCGGACGATCATCAATGACTACGCCGAGCGAGATCAGACCCGCTTCTGGCTCAAGATGCTGCTCTACGTGTCCGCAGCCTTCATCATCCTTCTCGGGACGCTCGTGATCTTCACCTTCGATCCGAGCATCGGCTAGGCAGCACCATGCAGGTGCATAGGTTCGACGTCGTCATCGTGGGTGCCGGCGGGGCCGGCATGCGAGCCGCGCTCGAGTCCACCAAGCGTGCGCACACAGCCGTGCTGACCAAGCTCTACCCGACTCGGTCGCACACCGGTGCGGCCCAGGGCGGCATGTGCGCGGCCCTGGCCAACGTCGAAGAGGACAACTGGGAGTGGCACACCTTCGACACGGTCAAGGGTGGCGACTACCTGGTCGACCAGGACGCCGCAGAGATCCTGTGTCGTGAGGCCATTGACGCGGTCATCGACCTCGAAAAGATGGGCCTGCCCTTCAACCGCACCCCGGAGGGCCGGATCGACCAGCGCAAGTTCGGCGGCCACACCCGCAACCACGGCGAGGCTGCCGTGCACCGCGCCTGCTACGCCGCTGACCGCACCGGCCACATGATCCTTCAGACGCTCTACCAGAACTGCATCAAGGAGGGTGTCGAGTTCTACAACGAGTTCTACGTGCTCGACCTGCTCCTCGCCGAGCGTGACGGGCGCCGGGAGGCGGCCGGTGTCGTCGCCTACGAGTTAGCAACCGGCGCGCTTCACGTCTTCCATGCGAAGGCGATCATCTTTGCGACCGGCGGCTACGGCAAGGTCTGGAAGACCACCTCTAACGCGCATACGCTCACCGGCGATGGCATGGCCATTGCTTACCGCCGTGGAGTCCCGCTCGAGGACATGGAGTTCTACCAGTTCCACCCCACGGGTCTCGCGGGCCTGGGCGTGCTGCTTACCGAAGGGACGAGGGGTGAAGGCGGCATCTTGCGCAACGCGGACGGCGAGCGCTTCATGGAGCGCGTCGCGCCCACCATCAAGGACCTCGCTCCGCGTGACATGGTCGCTCGAGCCATGGTCGCGGAGGTGCGCGAGGGCCGCGGTGCCGGCCCCGACAAGGACTACGTCTACCTCGACCTCACGCACCTGCCCAAGGAACTCATCGAGTTCAAGTTCCCCGACGTCACGGAGTTCTCCCGCACCTACCTCGGAGTCGATCCGGTCACCGAGCTCGTGCCCGTGTTCCCGACGGCGCATTACGCCATGGGCGGGATCCCCACCAATGTCGACACCGAGGTGCTCGCCGACAACGCGTCCGTGATCCCCGGCCTCTACGCCGCCGGCGAGGTGGCGTGCGTCTCGGTCCACGGCGCCAACCGCCTCGGCACGAACTCGCTACTCGATATCAACGTCTTCGGCCGACGAGCCGGGATCGCCGCTGCCGACTACGCGCACCACCACGACTTCGCTCCGCTTCCCCCAGACCCGGAGGGCCTGACCATCGCCCTGGTCGAGGGCCTGCGGTCGGGGACGGGCACCGAGCGCGTGGCATCCATCCGCAAGGACCTTCAGCACACCATGGACCTCAACGCCCAGGTTTATCGCACCGAAGGGACCCTCAAGCAGGCCCTGACCGACATCAAGGACCTGCGTCGGCGCTACCGCAACGTCGCGATCCAGGACAAGGGCACCCGCTACAACACCGACCTTCTCGAGGCGATCGAGCTCGGCTTCCTGCTCGACCTGGCCGAAGTCACCGTCGTCGGAGCACTGGAGCGCAAGGAGTCACGCGGCGGACATGCTCGCGAGGATTACCCCACCCGCGACGACGTCAACTTCATGCGGCACACGATGGCCTATCAGGTTGTCGAGCCGACGGGCGCTACGTCGGTGCGCGTCGACTACAAGCCGGTGGTCGTCACCCGCTACCAGCCGATGGAGCGCACCTACTGATGACTGCCACCGCCGAATCCGTGCCAACTCCGCCTCGCACCGAGCCGACCGATGTCACCTTCCGCATCCGCCGCTTCCTTCCCGAACTCGACGACGAGCCCCACTGGGAGGACTACGTCGTCTCGGTCTACCCGACCGATCGAGTGCTCGACGCGCTGATGAAGATCAAGGGAGAGCAGGACGGCACGCTGACCTTCCGGCGATCCTGCGGCCATGGCGTCTGCGGATCCGACGCCATGATGATCAACGGGAGCAATCGCCTGGCCTGCAAGACGCTGATCAAGGACCTCGGCTCCGGCGACGTCACGGTCGAGGCGATCAAGGGCCTGCCCCTCGAGAAGGACCTGGTCGTCGACATGGAGCCTTTCTTCGAGGCCTATCGAGCCGTGAAGCCCTACCTCATCACCGACGGCCAGGAGCCAACCCGGGAGCGCCTGCAGTCAGTCGAGGAGCGCCAGGCCTTCGACGACACCACCAAATGCATCCTGTGCGCCGCCTGCACGACCTCGTGCCCGGTCTTCTGGACCGATGAGCAGTACTTCGGGCCGGCGGCCATCGTCGCGGCCCACCGCTTCATCTTCGACAGTCGCGATGCCGGCGCTGCGGAGCGGCTGGAGATCCTCAACGACAAAGAGGGCGTGTGGCGCTGCCGGACGACGTTCAATTGCAGTTCAGCCTGCCCCCGCGGCATCGAGGTGACCCAGGCGATCCAGCAGGTCAAGCGAGCGCTCATCTTCCGACGCTTCTGACCCGCCAGACACGCCCCCGGTCAGCCCGGCTTCAGGCCGGTCGCGCGACTAGCCTGAGGCATCATGCGTCTCGCCCTGCCCCTGCGCCTCGCCCTCGCGGCGACCGCCGGCACGGCCATGCTCCTCGCCGCTGCCCCTGCTGCCAGTGCCGAGCCCATCGGTGGCCCGCTTCTCACCGGATCGGACGTCATCGTCGATCGGGGCCCCGATGCGACCAAGCTGCCCGACGTGCCCGTCTCAGCCTGGGTGCTCGCTGACCTCGACACCGGCGCCATCCTCGCGGCGAAAGCACCGCACGTGCCGCGCCCGCCGGCGAGCGTGCTGAAGACACTGACACTCCTGACCTTGTCGGAGCGACTCGATCCCAATCTCGTCTACACGACCACCTACGACGATGTCGCCGTGGAGGGTAGCCGCGTCGGGCTCGTCGAAGACGCCACCTACACCGTCCGTGACCTGATGTTCGGGCTCATGATGCAAAGCGGCAACGACTGCGCATCAGCCCTTGCCAATGCCAATGGCGGCATGGAGTTGACCGTGTCGCAGATGAACGCCGAGGCGCAACGCCTCCAGGCCTACGACACCGTCGCCATGAACGCCAGCGGCCTGCCAGCGGATGGCCAGCTGACGTCCGCCTACGACCTCGCGCTCATCGCCCGTGAAGGCCTCTCCCGACCGGACATCTACGAATACGTCAACACCCGCGTGATCGAGGACTTCCCCGGCTACATGCCCGAAAAGCCCGGCGATCCCCGGCCGACGATGGCGATCGCCACGCAAAATCCACTCTTCATCCAAGGCTACGAGGGCGCCATCGGGGTCAAGACCGGCTGGACCACCGAGGCCGGCCGCACGTTCGTCGGGGCTGCCGAGCGCGGTGACACCTCACTCGTCGTCGTCCTGCTCAACATCGAGGGCGAGATCTATGACTCGGCGTCGGCGCTACTCGACTGGGGCTTCGACAACGTCTCGTCGGTGACGCCGGTCGGCTACCTGGTCGATCCCGTCGAGCCCGCCGTCGATGGTGTCGAGCCGAGCATGGGCCTGCCGGCAGACGAAGGCGGCGAAGGTAAGGCAGAAGCCGCGACAACGACCTCGGGAGCTGCGTCTGCAAGCGGTGGCTCGGTCAATGTCCTCGCCGTCCTCGTCTGCATCGCTGGACTGCTCATCGGAATCGCCACCGTGGCGGTCGGGGTGCGCAGTATCCGCGGCCCGGCACGGCGCACACCTCCGCGCAGGGCGGCGCCTCGACGTGATGCCGATGCCGAACGCGAGCCCGTCAGCAACTAGGCGGTGAGGGCGTATGCGCGCCTCAGTGACCAGCCGGCGTCGGTCAGCTCGTAGAGATTCACCGCATCGACCGTGAAGTCTGCTTCGAAGTGCGCAAGGCCTTCGAAGGAGCGATCAAGCGCCTCGTCGTCGACCTCGGCGGCGATAGTCACGTGCGGGTGATACGGAAAGCGCAACTCCAGGGCCAGGGGTCCGCACCGGACCCGGCGTTCGATCTCCTCGCAGCCAGCGATGCCCTCTGCCACGGCCACGAAGACCACGGGGGTGACGGGCCGAAAGGTACCGGTGCCACGCAGGCGCATGCGAAAGGGTGCGACTCCGCGCAGGGCGTCGGCGAGGTGGTCCTCCACCGCGCGCATTTCCTCGGGGTCGATCGACACGGGCGCGACGACGGTCACGTGTGGAGGGTTGGTGTGCGCTTCGGGATCGCCGGCTTCTTCACGCGCCGCCCGCAGGATCGCAGCATGCGGCTCCGGGATAGTGATGACGACGCCGAACGTCTTCATGGCAGGGGGACGAATCCGACCCGGTCGTAGACGGCCTCGAGGGTCGGCCGTGCCGTCGTGCGTGCTTTGTCGGCTCCCTGCCGCATGAGGCGCGTCAACTCGGCAGGATCGGCCATCAGCTCGCTCACCTGCTCACGGAAGCCCGTGACGAACCCGAGCACCGCGTCGGCGGCATCGGACTTCAGATCTCCGTAGCCGCGGCCTTCATAGCCGGCGACGAGCGTCGGGATATCGGTGCCGGTGAATGACGAGATGAGCGTCAGCAGGTTGGAGACGCCCGGCTTGCCTTCCGGGTCGAAGACGATCTCGCGACCCGAATCGGTCACCGCCGACTTGATCTTCTTGGCCGTCACCGAGGGTTCATCGAGCAGGAAGAGGCACCCGGGTGCCGACGACTTGCTCATCTTCGAGTTGGGATCGGCGAGATCGAGGATCTTGGCCGTGTCCTTGACGATGAGAGGCTCGGGCACGACGAACGTCGGTCCGTAGCGGGCATTGAATCGCTGGGCAAGGTCTCGCGTGAGTTCGAGGTGCTGGCGCTGGTCCTCGCCCACCGGCACACCGTCGGCCTGGTAGATGAGGATGTCGGCGGCCTGCAGGATCGGGTAAGTGAACAGGCCCACCGTGGCGCGCTCAGAACCCTCGCGCTGCGTCTTGTCCTTGAACTGCGTCATGCGACCGGCTTCGCCGAACCCGGTCTGGCACTCGAGCACCCAGGCCAATTGCGCATGCTCGGGCACATGGCTCTGCACGAAGATGGTCGATCGATCGGGGTCGAGTCCTACGGCCAGGAGTTGCGCGAAGGACAGCAGCGTGCGCTGGCGCAGAACGGCCGGATCATGCTCGACCGTGATCGCGTGCTGGTCGACGACGCAGTAGTAGGCGTCATGTGTCTGCTGGAGGTCGACCCAGCGGCGCAGCGCACCGAGGTAGTTGCCCACCTGGAAGCTGTCGGCCGTCGGCTGGATGCCCGAGAGCACCCGGGGTGGGACGTTGCCGGGCTTGGCGGAGGCGTCGGCCGGGGTCACCGGGTCATTCTGGCAGCGGCGCCGGGGGCACGAGCAGCGGCGTCACCCGCAGCCGGGCGATGCGCCGCCCGTCCATCTCGGAGACCGACAGGCGATGGCCGTCAACGTCGACGTAGGCATCGATCTCGGGCAGTGCGCCGAGGCGCGAGACGACGAATCCGGCCGCCGTCTCGTAGGGGCCCTCGGGCAGGGTCACGCCGGTCTTGTCGGCGAAGTCCTCGAGATTGAGCAGGCCATCGACATCGGTTGGGCCTTCGACGCGGACCTCGTCGTACTCATCGCGAATGTCACCGATGAGCTCCTCGACAAGATCCTCGAGCGACACGATGCCGGCTGTGCCGCCGTATTCGTCGACGACGATGGCGAGGTGCTGGCGCTGGCGGCGCATCTCGGTCAGCGCCGGGATCACCTCCTTGGTGCCCGGGAAGAACACCACCTGGCGGGCGAGGTCGCCCACCGTGCGACCGCTCTCGGCCGCACCCGGATGCAAGATCTCGCGGATGTGGATGACACCCACGACATTGTCTGCGGAGCCGCGCGTGACGGGATAGCGGGAGTGCGGGGCCGAGGCGACCTCCTGGGCAGCATCAGCAATCGTCATGCTCGCGTCGAGGAAGGCCGTCTCGGTGCGCGGAATCATGACCTCCTTCAACTCGCGGTCGCCCGCGTCGAAGACATCGTCGATGAGCGCGCGCTCTTCGGCGGTGAGTTC
>CAINGG010000043.1 GCA_903848435.1 uncultured Actinomycetes bacterium
CGATGTCGTCGATCTCATGGCGCGCGAGGGCGGCGTGCAGTTGCCGCGCCTGGCCGTCGACGGCGGTGCGGCGGCCAATGACCTGCTGTGCCAGCTGCAGGCCGACCAGGTGCACATCCCGGTCGATCGGTCTGCCGAGCTGCAGACCACGGGGCTCGGGGCGGCGTTCCTCGCCGGGCTCGGCACCGGCATCTGGACCCGGGAGGAGGTCGTGGCCACGCGGCGTACCGACCGGGTCTTCACCCCGCAGGCCGACGGCCAGGCCGCGCACCGGCGCTGGCGCCGGGCGGTCGAGCGCGCCAAGGGCTGGGCCGAGGACTGACTGTTTGCAGATTGTTGACAATCTACGGGTAGCGTCCTAGCGTCCGGCCGGTGAGCCTGGCCGTCGTCACCGGAGCGGGCAGTGGCATGGGCCACGCCACGGCACGGTGCTACCTCGAGCACGGCTGGTCGGTGATCGGCATCGACCTGTCCCCCGGCATGGGTCACGACCATCCCGACTTCACCGCCGCCGTCGCCGACGTGCGCGACCGAGCGGCGGTCGAGGCCGCGATCGACACGGCGGCCTCTGGGCGCGCGATCGATGCCGTCGCCAACGTCGCCGGCGTGTACCCGCCGACCACGCTCGACACCTACACCGACGACCTCTACCGCCGAATCTTCGACGTCAACGTGCTCGGCATCCTCAACGTCGCGGCCACGTGCGTGCCGCGCATGCCGGGCGGTTCGGCCATCGTCAACTTCGCCTCCGTCGATGGATTCACGGTCTCGCGCGGGCAGTTGCTCTATGGCGCATCCAAGGCGGCCGTCGTGATGCTGACCAAGTCGCTGGCCCTCGAGCTTGCACCGAAGGGCATTCGCGTCAACGGCATCGCGCCCGGCTGGGTGGACACACCGGGCAATGCCGCGACCGGTCGCATGGCCGAGGCGGCGGCGTCAATCCCGCTGGGTCGCGTCGCACGGCCCGAGGAGATCGCCGAGTGGGTGTGGACCCTCACGGGCTCGGGGATCGCCGGCTTCATGGACGGCGAGACGATCGTGCTGTCGGGTGCGGACGTGATGCGATGAGCTTCGAGCGCCTCCCCGACCTCTCGACCGCCGAACTCGTGGCGCAGCGCATCCGCGACGCCATCCTCGAGGGCAGCCTGCGCCCGGGCGATCGCCTCATCGAGGCCGACATCGCTGCCGAACTCGGCATATCGCGCGGCCCGGTGCGCGAGGGCATTCGCCTGCTGGGAGCCGAGGGGCTCGTGGTGCTTCGCCGCAATCGCGGAGCCGTCGTTCAGTCCCCGACCTTCGAGGACGTGCTCGAGGTCTATGTCGTGCGCCTGGGCCTGGGGCTTCTCGCCCTCCATCACGCCATGCAGCTCGACGCCGCGTCATCGCCGGAATTCGACGACGTCCAGGTGCTGCTGCGTCGCTTGCGCGACCGCGAGGTGCAGGCCGATCCCCTGCTCATGATGGATGCCGATCTGGCCTTCCAGTCGGCCCTCTTCGACCTCAGCGGCCTCGCGCGCGTCACCGCCGTACTCGATCAAACCGCCCGCGACATCCCCGTCTTCGTCAAGGTCCTCGGCATCACCTACGACGACGTCGACTACGCGGCCCTCATCGAGCGTCACGAGCGCCTGATGCAGGCCGTGCGCACGCGGCACCGCGGCGACGCCGAGAATGCGTGGCGAGACCACGTACGCCGTACCGTCGGGGAGTTCGCCCGCGGCTACCCCGACGCGCAAATGGAGGGAATCTTCGACCTTCCGCTCATGCACCACGTCTTCGACCACAGCGATCACCACAACCTGGGGAAGCCATGACTCGCTACTGCATCATCGGCGGTGGTCCCGCCGGCCTGGCCTCGCTGAAGGCCATGCTCGACGCCGGCCACGACGTCGACTGCTTCGAGAAGTCCGACACCATCGGCGGCCACTGGAACCACGACTACGACGCCCTGCACCTCATCACCTCGCGGCAGGTCACGGGGTTCGCCGATCTGCCGATGCCCGCGCATTGGCCGCTCTTTCCGCACCGCGACCAGATGCTGGAGTACTTCCACCTCTACGCCGACACCTTCGATCTCAAGCGGCACATCACCTTCAACACCGCCGTGGTGTCCGTGGAGCCGATCGAGGGAGCGGGACCGGTCGGCGCGCATGGCTGGATCGTCGAGACCTCCGACGGCGAGCGCCGCGAGTACGACGGCGTCCTCGTCGCCAACGGCCACCTTCGCGACCAGCGCATCCCCGATATCCCCGGCACCTTCACCGGCAGGCAGATCCACTCGGGGTCCTACAAGAACACCGGAGACATCGAGGGCAGGCGCGTGCTCGTCGTCGGATCGGGCAACTCCGGGTGCGACCTAGCCGTTGACGCCGCCCAGGGGCACTTCGACACGCACATCGTCATGCGCCGTGGGCACTTCTTCCAGCCCAAGACCTTCTTCGGCAAGCCGCGCTCGGAGCTGAAGTGGATGCAGGAGTTCACCCTCGAGGAGCAGGACCTCATCGCCCGCATGATGATGCGCCTGTCCGTGGGCACGGCAGCCGACTACCCGGGCATGCCCGAGCCCGATCACGCGACGCTTGCCGACGGCCCGCCCGTCGTCAATGACCTGCTGCTCTACTGGATCCAGCACGGTCGCATCACTGTGCGCCCCGGCATCGAACGATTCGATGGCACGACCGTCCACTTCACGGACGGCACCTCGGATGATTTCGACACCATCCTGTGGGCGACCGGCTTCCACGCGTCGCTGCCCTTCCTCGACGAGTCACTGCTCGTGCGACAGGACGGCGTCCCGCTGCGCGTCGGCGGCGCCGTCGTGCCGCTGGACCTGGAGAAGCTCTACCTGATCGGCATGATCGGTGCGCGCGGGCCGCAGCCGCCGATCTACCCGATCCAGGCCGACCTCGCTGTGCGCATGATCGCGATGCACGAGGCTGCTGGCGGATTCATGTCGATTGCGGGCCCGCTCACCAAGCTTCAACCGCACGAGTGGCGCATCGACATCCTGCGGCCCCTGTGGCTGGATCAGGTCGAGCAGACACAGTCCGCCCTCGCCTTCCTCGAGTCGACGCAGGGCGCCCATGTCTGACTGGCTGGGGCTGGCCGGACGCCACGCGGTGGTCACCGGCGGCGGGAGCGGCATCGGCCTGGCCGCAGCGCTTGCGCTGGCCGCGGCCGGAGCCGAGGTGGTGGCCGTCGATAGGGACACCGCCGGCGCGGTGAGCGCGGGACTGCGGGCCGAGACTTGCGATATCTCCAACGAGTCCGATGTGCTGAGCCTGGCCGAGCGCATCGGCCACTGCGACATCGTGGTCAACACCGCCGGCATCATCCGGCCCGGCTCACTCAGCGACGTCTCACTCACGGACTGGAACGCGCTCATCGCGGTCAACCTCACCGGTTATCTGCTGGTCTCGCGCGCCTTCGCCCCTGCCATGGCAGCGCGCGGCAGCGGCTCGCTCGTACACGTCGCATCCATCTCGGGCACGCATGCGCAGGCCAACAGCGGCGCCTACAGCGCCTCCAAGGCCGCACTCATCGCGATGTCGCAGCAACTCGCCCTCGAGCTGGGCCCGCAGGGCATTCGCAGCAACACCGTGAGCCCGGGGATGGTGCGGACGCCGATGACCGAGGAGTACTACCGCGCCCCCGGCGTGGCCGAGCGGCGCGACAAGGCGGTCCCCGTCGGCCGGGTAGCCACACCGGACGACATCGCCGACGTCATCGTCTTCCTGGCGAGCGATCGGGCGCGCTACGTCAGCGGCGCAGACGTCGTCGCGGACGGCGGCTTCACCACCACGCTGATGAGCTGGGTGCCGCGCCCCGGCTTCGAGTAGCCCTACTCGTCGTCGTCCGACCCTGCAGCCACCGCCGCCTTCTCTGCCCGCAGTTGCTTCGCGCGCGCGGAGTAGACATCGACGTATTCCTGATCGGACAGCTCCATGAGCGAATACATGATCTCGTCGGTGACCGATCGCAGGACGAAGCGATCGCCCTCCAGCCCGTCGTAGCGCGAGAAGTCGAGGGGTTGGCCGAAGCGCACGCCCACACGACGGATGTTGGGGCGCACACGACCCGGCGGCTGGATTTCGTAGGTGCCGATCATGGCCACCGGGATCACCGGCACCTTGCTCTCCATCGCCATTCGGGCCACGCCGGTCTTGCCTCGATACAGGCGGCCATCGGCCGTGCGCGTGCCCTCGGGGTAGATACCGAGTAGATGGCCTTGTTCGAGCACGCGAAGACCGGTGTGGATCGCTGCCTCGGCGGCACGACCACTGGAGCGATCGATCGGCACCTGGCCGACACCGGTGAAGAACGCCTTGCTGATGAGGCCCTTGATGCCCTTGCCGGTGAAGTACTCCTGCTTCGCCAGGAACGTGATCTTGCGATCGACCACCAGCGGCAGGAAGAACGAATCGGAGAAGGACAGGTGATTGCTCACCAGGATCGCCGGGCCTCGCTCGGGCAGGACCTCCATGTTGTCGGTCCAGGGGCGATAGAGGACACGCAGCCAGGGCCCGATGACGATCCACTTGAGCACCCAATAGAGCACGTGCTCAACCCTAGCCGTGTGGCACTATCGGGGGCACCTGAAGGAGGTCGCCATGCCGCTGTTCCCCGGAGCCGAGCCGCTGTCCGTCGACGGAGGCGCCACGGGTGTCCTCCTGCTCCATGGATTCACGGGCTCGCCGAAGTCGATGAAGCCGTGGGGCGAGCGGATGGCGGCCGAGGGTCACACGGTGCGGGTGCCGCGACTGCCCGGCCACGGCACCCGCTGGCAGGACATGAACCTCACGCGCTGGGAGGACTGGTACGCCGAGGCTGATCGCGCCTACCAGGAACTCTCGAAGTCGTGCGAGCGCGTCTTCGTGTTCGGCCTGTCGATGGGCGGCTCTCTCACGCTGCGCCTGGCCGAGCAGTACGGCGACGCGATCCGCGGCATCGTGCTCGTCAACCCCGCCGTGCACTCCGAGCGCCCCGACCGGTTCCTCCTGCCCGTGCTGCAGGCCATCGTCCCGGCGTTCCCCGGGATCTCGAATGACATCAAGAAGCCGGGCCAGGACGAGGGCGCCTACGACAAGATTCCGCTGAAGGCTGCGCACTCGCTGACCAAGCTGTGGAAGCTGGTCAAGGACGACCTGCCCAAGGTGCGCAATCCACTCCTGCTCTTCCGCAGCGAGGAGGACCACGTCGTCGAGGCGTCCAACAGCCGCTACATCCTCGATCACGTTTCGAGCTCCGATAAGACCGAGGTCGTGCTCAAGGACTCCTTCCACGTGGCGACGGTCGATAACGACGCCGAGGCGATCGTGACCGGCAGCATCGCCTTCGTGAACCGGCTTTCGTAGCCTGGTCCCATGCCAGAGTCCGGCCTCCCGGCGGCCGCCTACGCCAAGCTGGTCGACGTCGACCCACCCCTGGCCGACCACGTCCTGGAGATTCTGCGCACCGCGGGGCTGACCGCCTATGCCGAGCCGCTCGCTGGCGACACCGGCCCCTACCGCGACATCCGACCACCCGATCGACCGACGACGCGGATCTTCGTCGAGCGCTGGAAGCTGGGCGAGGCCCGCGCCGCCGTAGAAAGGCAACTGCCTGAGTTGCGCGCAGAATTCCACGCCGATGCCGCTCGGCGCGTCGACGCCGAAGACATGGCCCAGGCATCGGCCGCCGACATCGACGCCGCCTGGCAGCAGATCGTCGCGGGCTTCGGCGAGACCGGCCCCGACGAGCCCGCCGCTCGCACCGGATCGGGACTGTCATCACGACTGGTGCGACAGCACACCCGGCCACCGGCCGGTCCGCGCGACTACGTTGCGGCCGACGATCCCGATGATGAGCGCTTCGTGCCGCCCCCGCCGCCGCCACTGCCCCGGCCACGCGATCGGTTCGATGCCTTCGCGTGGGCCGGCACCATCGGCGGTCCGCTCGCCGTGGTCACGGCGTACGCGACGGGCACGGGCGGATGGCTCGCAGGCCTGGGCTTCGCGGCGTTCACGGCGGGGTTCGTCACGCTCATCGCCCGGTCCGGCGATCGCCGCCGCGATGACGACGACAACGGCGCCGTCGTCTGAGACTAGGCTGGGGAGATCTCGGCAACCCGCTTGCGCAGGCCCTTCAGGGCCGTGTCGACGATGACCTTCTCGGCCTTGCGCTTGATCATGCCGATCATCGGGATCTTCACGTCGACCGCCAGCCGGTAGTGCACCGTGGTGGTGTCACCGTGGGCATCCAGCAGATAGGTGCCATCCATGGCCTTGAGCATGTCGCCGGACGTCAGCGTCCAGGACACCTCTCGGTCACCGTCCCACTCGTAGACCAACTCATAGGTGTCGCGGATCGGGCCGGATTCCAGGTGGAAGCGCGCACGAAGAGGCCGACCGTCCTTCTCCTCCAGCACGGTCACCTGCGTGATGCCATCGCTCCATGACGGGTAGGCCGGCAGGTCGGCGATCACGTCCATGATGAGCGACGCGGGCGCGTCGATATCGATGCTGGACTCGGTCTGATCGGCCATGGGCGAGAGACTAACGGGGTTCCCCGGGCGCCCGATCGCCCTCCATCTCGTCCTTGAGGGCCCAGATCACGCGCTTCCAGGCCACGGCATGCCGTCGACGCAGGCGGTCGACCTCGCGCCGGCCCCGGGCTGACTCCGGCAGGCGACGCGGCGTCGTGCGCGACTGCGGCACGGTCGGATCGGCGCGCAGGTAGTAGTGCACGAGCACCCCGTCGCCCTGGGCCTCCAGCCAGAGCTCGCACGACCCCACGAGATCGCCCGTCACCGACCACCGCATGCCGTCGAGGCCGCGGTCCATGAAGACGGAGAGTTCCAACCCGGGCCACCAGGCCCGCCAGCGCACGGGGTCGGCCACCACCGCCGCGATCCGGGTGCGCTCGACCACCACATAGGTCTCGTCGACCAGGTCCACGCTGGGCATGAGCCGAGGATAGGCCCGGAGTGCCCGAGAAAGGGGTTCTGGTAGCCACGCTCGCGCCGATCCCCTAGCGTCATCACAGGGAGTCTCGCCGTATGCCGGGGGGACGGGAACACAGGGAGACATCGTGAAGACCGAGTTCAGCGTCGAGGCCATCGTGCCGCCGCCCACGTCCGGCAGCCTCGTGGACGCCATCGTCGACAACGCCACGTCGGCACCCAACCGCATCGCGCTGTCGGTCAACCGCGGCGGCGCCTGGGTAGGCGTGACCTCGCAGCAGTTCCTCGACCAGGTCAAGGCGGTCGCCAAGGGCATCATCGCCTCGGGCGTCGAGCCGGGCCAGCGGGTCGGCATCATGTCGCGGACGCGCTACGACTGGACGGTCGCCGACTACGCCATCTGGTACGCCGGTGCCACGGTCGTGCCAATCTACGAGACCTCCTCCGCCGAGCAGCTCGACTGGATTCTCAGCGACTCCAATGCTGTCGGCGTCTTCCTCGAGAGCAACAAGAACAAGGCCGTCTTCGACGAGATCGCCGACCGCGTGCCGGACTGCACGCGCGTGTGGCTCTTCGACGACAACGCGCTCGACACGCTCGCGACCGCAGGCGCCGGAGTCTCTGACGAGGAGCTGGAGAAGCGTCGCGCGACGCTCACCCCTGACACCCTGGCCACGATCATCTACACGTCGGGCACGACGGGTCGCCCCAAGGGCTGCATGCTCACCCACGGCAACTTCATGTTCGAGGTATCCAACATCGTGGCCGGCATGCCTGAGCTGTTCAAGGTGCAGGGCGCGTCGACGCTGCTCTTCCTGCCGCTCGCTCACGTCTTCGGCCGGATCATCCAGCTCGGCTGCGTCTACTCAGGCACCCGGCTGGGACACGCCCCGGACATCAAGAACCTGCTGCCTGATCTGCAGTCCTTCCAGCCGACCTTCCTGCTCGCGGTCCCCCGCGTCTTCGAGAAGGTCTTCAACTCCGCGCAGCAGAAGGCGACGGCCGAAGGCAAGGGCAACATCTTCAATACGGCCGCGCAGACGGCAATCGACTACTCCAAGTCGCTCGACACGGGCGGCCCAGGCTTCGGCCTCAAACTCAAGCACAAGGTGTTCGATCGCCTCGTCTACAGCAAGCTGCGCGCGGCGATGGGCGGCAAGGTGGCCTGGGCGGTGTCCGGCGGCGCGCCGCTCGGCGAGCGGCTCGGGCACTTCTTCCGCGGCATCGGCGTGACCATCCTCGAGGGATACGGCCTGACCGAGACGTCCGCCGCCACGACAGTCAACCGCCCCGGCCACATCAAGGTTGGCACCGTCGGACAGCCGTTCCCCGGCGCGAAGGTCAAGGTCGCATCCGACGGCGAACTGATGCTGGCCGGAGCGCAGATCTTCAAGGGCTACTGGAACAACCCCACCGCGACGGCCGAGGCCATCGAGGCCGACGGCTGGTTCCACTCCGGTGACATCGGCGAGATCGACGACCAGGGCTTCGTCAAGATCACCGGACGCAAGAAGGAGCTCATCGTCACGGCCGGCGGCAAGAACGTCGCGCCAGCAGTGCTCGAGGATCGCCTGCGCGGCAACTGGCTGGTCAGCCAGTGCGTGGTCGTCGGCGACGCTCAGCCCTTCATCGCCGCCCTGGTCACCATCGACCCCGAGTCGTTCCCCGGCTGGCTGAAGCAGAAGGGCAAGCCGGCTGACACGACCGTCGCCAGCATGGTCAATGACCCAGACCTGCGCGCCGAGGTTCAGTCGGCCGTCGACGAGGCCAACAAGGCCGTCTCCAATGCCGAGGCCATCAAGAAGTTCACTATCCTGCCCGTGGACTGGACGGAGGAGGGCGGCCAGCTCACCCCGTCGATGAAGATCAAGCGCAATGTCGTCATGAAGGAGTACGCATCCGAGATCGACGCGCTGTACGCGTGAGCGAGGCCCTGGCCTCGCGTCGCGCCCGTGAGGGCGTGGCGCGAGGCCTCGGCTTTGTTGCGGTCTTTGCGCTCGCGGTCGTGACGGGCGACCTCGGCAAGTCGACCTCGCAGATCGCCTGGGTGGCCGCCATCGCGGTCGCTGCCACGCTGGCGAGCTTCATCCGCCGTCCGGTCTGGGCACGGTTCGCCATTCCCCTCGCGGAGGCCGGAGCCGCAGCCCTCATCGTCATCACGGCCATGCCGGGCGATCGCCCGTCGATCGTCTACCTCGTCGTCCCGCCGATCACGGCGGCACTGACCATGGGCGTCCCCGGCGTGACCGCCGGCATCGCGCTCGAGATCTTAATCCTGGTCGTCGGGACGGTCGTCCGGCGCAGCGAGTCTTTGCCCATCGGCCTGGTCGATCTCATCGTCGCGATCGCC
>CAINGG010000044.1 GCA_903848435.1 uncultured Actinomycetes bacterium
CCCGACGGGGGTACGAGTACGACAGGCGACACGGCCTCGTGCACGTCGCGGCGCACCGCGCCGGCGTGCATGTCATCGACTCCTGGCGTGGCGACCCACGCGGTGGTGAAACCGCCGAGCAGCGTGGCCGCGACATTGTCGGGATGGCCTTCCATCGTCGCGGCGAGGTCGAGCACGGCTTCATCAGGCAGGAGGTCATCGCCCTCGACGACAAGGCCGCGCGCCAGGAGGATCCCGCCGACGATCGCGGCGGCCGAGGACCCCAGCCCCCGCGACTGGGGAATCGCGTTGTCGCAACGCAGCACGACACCAGGCGGTTCGACCTCCATCGCCGCCCAGGCCTGGGCCATGGCCCGGGCGACCAGGTGGCGCTCATCCCTCGGCAAGAAGTCAGCGCCTTCCCCGTCGACGTGGACGAGGACGCCCGGGTCGTCGGTGACCATCGCGACAAGGTGATCGTGGATGCCCAGGGCCATGCCGAGGCAGTCGAAGCCGGGCCCCAGGTTGGCGCTCGTGGCCGGCACCACGGCCTCGACGCCGACCGAGCGAAACGTGGCGCCCACGACTAGCCCCGAAGCCCCAGGGCGATGGCGGCAACGTCGGCGTCAATCGGAACGACGATCGGATCGGGTGCGCCCTCGAGCGCCCAGTGCGGATCCTTCAAGCCATTGCCGGTCAGCGTGCACACGATGGTCTGCCCAGGGTCGAGAATGCCGCGCTCCTTGGCTTGCAGGAGGCCGGCCACGCTCGCCGCGCTCGACGGCTCGCAGAAGAGGCCTTCCTTCTCCGCCAGCAGGTGGTAGGCCGCGAGGATCTGCTCGTCGGTCACGCTGTCGATGAGCCCGCCCGAGTCGTCGCGTGCCGCGATGGCGTAGTCCCACGACGCGGGGTTGCCGATGCGGATGGCCGTGGCGATCGTCTCCGGCGCAGTGACCCGAGCTCCCAGCACGAGCGGCGCCGCGCCCGCGGCCTGGAAGCCCCACATGCGGGGGCGATGCGTGGCCAGGCCGTCGGCGGCATACTCCACATATCCCTTCCAGTACGCCGTGATGTTGCCGGCATTGCCCACCGGCAGGCAGTGGATGTCGGGGGCGTCCCCGAGCAGGTCGACCACCTCGAAGCTGGCGGTCTTCTGGCCCTCGATGCGATCGGGATTGACGCTATTGACCAGCGAGACCGGGTAGTTGTCGGCCAGGTCGCGTGCCAGCGTGAGGCAGTCATCGAAATTGCCCTGCACCTGCAGCAACTTGGCGCCGTGCACCACCGCCTGTGCGAGCTTGCCCATCGCGATCTTGCCCTCGGGCACGAGCACGGCGCAGACCATGCCGGCCTTCACCGCATAGGCGGCCGCGCTCGCGGACGTGTTGCCGGTCGACGCGCAGATGACCGCGCGAGCACCGGCCTCGGCTGCCTTGCTGATGGCCATCGTCATGCCGCGGTCCTTGAAGGAGCCGGTCGGATTGGCGCCGTCGTACTTCAGCCAGACCTGGCACCCGGTCATCTCGCTGAGAACGCACGCGTAGACGAGCGGCGTGCCGCCCTCGCGCAGCGACACGACCGGCGTGCTCTGGGTGACCGGCAGCCGGTCGCGGTACTCCTCGATGAGGCCGCGCCACTGCGGGGCGGTCACGGCCCGGCCTCCCCCTCGACGCGCATGACGCCCACAACGCTCTTGACGGCGTCGAGGGTGCGCAGGTTGTCGACCGTGCGGCGCAATGCACCTTCGGTAGCCAGGTGAGTGCGCACGATGAGACCGGCATCGTCGCCGTGACCGTCCTGGCGGACGACCTGGATGCTCACGCCGTTGTCGGCAAACGCCTGGGCGATGGCCGCGAGCACGCCGGGGCGATCGGCGACGTCGAGGTTGACGTAGTAGCGCGTGCGCGCCTCGTCGATGGAGCGAACGCCGAGGGCCGCGTAGACGGACTCCGTGGGACCGCGACCGCCCGACACGCGATTGCGCGCAGCCGCGACGACATCGCCGAGGACCGCGCTAGCAGTGGGGGCGCCACCGGCACCGCGACCGTAGAACATCATCTCGCCCGCGGACTCCGCCTCGACGAACACGGCATTGAACGCATCTCTCACGCTGGCGAGTGGATGATCGTTGGGAACCATCGCCGGGTGCACGCGCACGATGACCCCCGCACCGTCAGCAGTGCGCTCGGCGACCGCCAGCAGCTTGATGACGAAGCCCATGTCACGCGCGGCCTCGACGTCGGCGGCGGTCACCCCGGTGATGCCCTCGCACGAGACGTCATCAGTCGTCACGCGGGTGTGGAAGGCGAGTTCCGCGAGGATGGCCGCCTTCGCAGCGGCGTCGTGGCCGCCGACGTCAGCCGTCGGATCGGCCTCGGCGTAGCCCAGCGCCTGCGCCTCGGCCAGGGCCACGGCGTAGTCAGCACCCTCAGACTCCATCTTGGACAGGATGAAGTTGGTCGTGCCGTTGACGATGCCGAGCACCTTGACCACTCGGTCGCCCGCGAGCGACTCGCGCAGGGGGCGCAGCAGGGGGATCGCGCCCGCCACGGAGGCCTCGAAGTAGAGGTCCACGCCGTTGTCGGCCGCCGCGCGGTAGAGCGTGGCGCCGTCGGCCGCCAACAGCGCCTTGTTGGCCGTGATGACGCTGGATCCCGCGGCCATCGCCGACAGAATCAGCGACCGGGCCGGCTCGATGCCGCCCATCACCTCGACCACGATGTCGGCGCCGCGAGCAGCAAGGCCAGCGGCATCGTCGGTCAGCAGGTCGGCGGGCACGCCCGGCCGCGGGCGCGAGGCGTCGCGAACGGCCACGCCGATGAGCTGGAGCGGCGCGCCGACGCGCGCGGCAAGATCGGGTGCGCTCTCGGTGAGGAGGCGGGCCACCTGTGAGCCCACCGTGCCACCGCCGAGCAGGGCCACCGTGATCGGGGCGGGCGTTGCGGCGGGCATGGTGCTCCTCATGGGCCGGGGCTGGTGCGGCCTAAGCCTCTCAGATCGCCCGGGCACCCGCGGCGCTTAGGTCGCGGCCCCGGGATCCAGGGCGAGCAGGTCCGCCTCCGTGTCGCGGCGCAGGATCGTCGCCGTACGACCATCGCGGACGCCGATCACCGCGGGACGAGGCAGGTAGTTGTACTGAGAGGCCATCGACCGGCAGTAGGCGCCGGTGGCGGCAACCGCGAGCAGGTCACCAGCGGCTAGGTCGGACGGCAACCAGGCATCGCGTACGACCACGTCGCCGCTCTCGCAGTGCTTGCCGACCACCCGGCACAGCTGGGGCGGCGCCGACGAGTGACGCGACGCCAGCACCACCGTGTAATCGGCGTCGTAGAGCGCCGTGCGAATGTTGTCGCTCATGCCGCCATCGACAGAGACATAAGCGCGGACCTGGCCGTTGTCGAGCTCGACGGGCTTGACGATCCCGACCTCGTAAACGGTGACCCCGGCGGGGCCCACGATCGCTCGTCCCGGCTCGAAGGACAGGCGCGGGACCGAGATGCCGGCACGCTCGCATGACTTCACCACGATGCGTTCGAGTGCCGCAGCCATGTCGGCGACCGCCAGCGGGTCATCGAGCGATGTGTAGGCGATGCCCATGCCGCCGCCCAGGTTGAGCTCTTCGATCTCGGCGCCATCCGCGGCAATCTCGGCCGCTAGGTCCGCGATGCGCGCGGCCGCGATCTCGAAGCCCGACGCGTCGAATATCTGCGACCCGATGTGCGAGTGCAGGCCGGCGAAGTGCAGGCCGGCGGCGGCGCGCACACGCGCGACTGCGGCGCGTGCCTCGCCGGTGGCGAGTGACAGACCGAACTTCTGGTCCTCATGCGCCGTGGCGATGAATTCATGCGTGTGCGCCTCGACCCCGACCGTGACGCGGACGAGCACCCGAGCGATGACTCCCTGGCGCTGGGCCACGGCCGAAACCGTGTCGATCTCCGGAATGGCATCGATGACGAGGGTGCCCACCCCGGCCGCGAGCGCCCGCTGGATCTCGGCCACTGACTTGTTGTTGCCGTGCATGATGATGCGCTCGGGCGGGAACCCCGCGGCGAGAGCGACGGCCAACTCACCCCCGCTTGCCACATCGAGGCCGAGTCCCTCCTCGTCGCACCAGCGCGCGATGGTCGTGGCCAGGAACGCCTTCGCCGCGTAGTAGACGGTGGCGGGCGCCGGGCCGCGCGCATAGGAATCGCGGAAGTCGATCGCGCGCGACCGAAAGTCGGCCTCATCGATCACATAGAGAGGTGTCGCGAAGTCCGCCGCCAGTCGGCGCACATCGCAACCGCCGACTACCAGTGCGCCGTCGGGGCCCCGGTGGGCGGTGGTGGGCCACACGGAAGGAGCGAGTGCATCGAGGGTTCCTGTCGGCATGGAGGGCACGGCGCCAGGGGTGATCACCTCCCCGTGACGAGGACCTGCCGGGTGCGCGCGCATGATCGGCAGGGTATCGACGACCGGTCAGCAAGTGATAAGTGGCGCGTCCGCTCAGCACTTGCTGACCTCGCCGTGCCTACCGTCGTTCCAGCCCCGATGACGGGAGGTACGGCAATGGACTCGACGAGTACCCAGTCCGCGCAGGCCGCCGCCGAGAGCGCCACCTCAGCGGCAACGCCGGAGCAGCGACGTTCATGGATGCAAGGGCCGCTGCCGGAGGTCATCGGCTACGTCGGAGGCGCCCTCGTCGCTAGCGCGGGCCTGAACTTCATCGCCCAGTCGTGGGAGAAATGGTCTTTCATCACTCGGGTATCCGTGGTCGGCACGGCTTTAGCCATCCTCTACGCCGCTGCTGGCGCGGTCATCGGCATCGCCGGGGGCCGGGCCGCTCTGGAATCACCCGAGAAGGCCAATCGTCGTCGCCTGACCGCGGTGCTCATGGCACTGGCCGCCGTGCTGGTCGGAGCCCTGACCGCGGTGATCATCGATCACCAGGGCTGGATGGACTTCGAGGACAGCACGTGGTGGATCGTGCTTCCGGGAGCGCTCGCGCTCCTGGCCGCCGGTGTGGGGGCCTGGTTCGCGCCGGGCGCCGTTTCTACGCTCGCGGTCGCCGCCACCAGCGCCTGGACGGGCGTCGCGCTCACCATGAAGATCGCGGTGGACCAGCCCGCCTGGTGGGTGCCGGTGCTCATCACTGCCTTCGG
>CAINGG010000045.1 GCA_903848435.1 uncultured Actinomycetes bacterium
CCGGCGAGCCGGTGCCCAATCCAGGTCGCATGATCCGCGGGCTGCGCTCGCTGCCCGTGCGCCTCGGGGCTGCCGTCCACGCATGACCACGAGCATTCGCTGGGGCCCCATCGGGTTGCTCCAGGTCCCCAACCTGCTGTCGGGCATGGCCAACGGTGTTGTCACGATTGCCGTGCCCTGGCTCGTGCTCGACCGCACCGGCTCCGTGGCCGCCGCCGGACTCGTCGCTGCCGTCTCGGCGTTGCCCGGCATCCTCGCCGCGCCGCTATCGGGCTGGGCAGTCGATCACTTCGGACGCCGCATCGTCAGCATCATCTCCGACCTGCTGTCGGCCGTCTCCGTGGCTGCCATTCCCATCGTGGCGTTTTTCACCGACCTCAACCTTGCCTGGATCATCGGCCTCGCCATGCTCGGAGCCGTCTTCGATCCGGCGGGCTACACGGCACGCAAGGCACTGATCCCTGACGTCGCCGAAGCCAGCCACATGAGTGTCACGCGCCTGAACGGGATTCACGAAGGAGTGTTCAGCGTCGGCTGGGTCATCGGCCCGCTGGTGGGTTCCTTGCTGATCGCGACGCTGGGCCCCGTGATGGCCTTCTGGGTGCCGTTCATTCTCTTCGTCATCTCCGCCTTCCTCGTCGTCTTCCTGCACGTCGGGGACGCCGGTCAGGACGCGAAAGCCGCTCGCGAAGAGGCGGGCGAGCCGCACCCCAGCGCCTGGCAGAACGCCGTGCTCGGCGCCAGGATCATCTGGAATGACCACGCGCTGCGAGCACTCATCATCGCCGTCACGATCCTCGGCTCCATCTACCTACCCACCGAGGTCGTCCTGCTTCCGGCACACTTCATCGCCATCGACCAGCCGGAGTCCCTCGGCCTCGTGCTCGCGGCCCTCTCCGGCGGCACGATCGTCGGGTCCTTTGGCTACGGCTGGCTGTCGCAACGCGTCACCCGACTCAACATCGCTCGCGGCGTACTCGTCGCCACGATCGTGTTCTACCTGCCGATCGCGCTACTCCCCCCTCTCCCACTCATGATCGCCAGCGCGTTCGCCATCGGTCTGGCCTGGGGTCCGATGCCGCCGCTCATGAACACTGTCGTGCAGCGACGGGTCGACCCCGATGCGCAGGGCCGCGTGTATGGCATCCAGACCGCGCTGTTCTACGCGCTACCGCCCGTCTTCATGCTCGCGACCGGCGTGATCGCCGAGCGCACGGGCGTCATGCCGGTCCTGCTAGGCCTGTGGGTGTTGATGACCATCGTGGCTCTCGGTGTCCTGCTGGTGAAGAGCATCCACGACATCGATGCGTGATCTCACCACCCGCGGCGATCCTCTAGGCTCAGGACACCCCCAGTCGCCAAGGAGGCCCGTCGTGAAGAAGCTCATCGGCATCGGCATCGGCTGTTCCGCGCTTGCCCTATCCGCAGTGGCCGCCCCGCCGGCCATGGCATCCCACTACCCGCTCGACACGGTGTTATCCGAGATGATGTCCGCCAATCAGGCAGCCTCGCTCGGCGTTGCCAGCAACCACACCCGTGATTTC
>CAINGG010000046.1 GCA_903848435.1 uncultured Actinomycetes bacterium
CATCGCGTGGTACGTCGTGAGCCGTCCAGCCGAGGCACCCATCGATGCGGCCATTCCGACCGAGAGCGCGACCCCCAGCGACAATCCGACGCCGACCGACAGCCCCGCCCCTACCGACACCGCCGCGCCGAGCGACACAGCCGCGCCGAGCCCGAGCGAATCGCAGTCCTCCGCTCCGCAACCGGACCTCGCCTGCACGGAGGCACCGGCCGCACGACCCGACACCATGTCGTGGGATGCGGCACCCGCGCCGGCACTCAAGCCAGACACCGATTACACGCTCACCCTGAGCACCAACTGCGGTGACATCGTCATCGCCACCGAGCCCGCCAAGGCGCCCGTCACGGTGAACTCCATGGTGTTCCTCGCCAACGAGGGCTACTTCGACCTCACGGCGTGCCACCGCTTGACGACCGAGGGCATCTTCGTGCTGCAGTGCGGCGACCCGGCCGGCAATGGCACCGGGGGCCCCGGCTACTCGATCCCGGATGAGAACCTCCCGCCGGAGGGCACGGCCAACTACCCCGCCGGCACGGTCGCCATGGCCAACGCGGGCCCGGGCACCGGCGGCAGCCAGTTCTTCATCGTCTACGAAGACACGACCCTCCCCTCGGGATACACGATCTGGGGACAGGTCACGAAGGGACTGGACGTGGTCAAGGGAGTGGCCGCCGCGGGAGTCGAGGGAGGCGGGACCGACGGGCCGCCAGCGCAGAAGGTCACGATCATCACGGCTGAGGTGACCCCCAGGTAGCGGGGGTGACAGGATCGGGCAGCCGAACCGAGCGGAGGACCATGAGCGAGCACGAGGAGCCGGACGTCGTCGAGGAGACGACGCCCGCAGTCGTGCCCTTCGGCATCCTCGAGGCGCCCGCCACGCCGGCCGCCATCGCCGCTGAGCCGAGCGTCACCTCGGTGACGGTGACGGTGACCGAGGAGATCGCCATGTCCGCTGATGCGGTTCTGGATGAGGTGGTCGAGGTCATCGAGGTCACCGAGTCCGATGGCACCACCGAGCGCATCGAGATCATCGACACCACGATCGTCGTCGACACCGGCGAGGGCGTGGGTGTCGTGGAGACCATCGAGGTGCGCGAATCCGTCGCCATTCCGCTCCCCGGGCCGGCACCCACCCCGGCCCGTCTCGGTCGTCCCCGCCCCTCCGCTACTCCCGCTTCCGCACCCCCGATGCGTCGTACCGATCCGTCGCGCTTCGGCCGCATCGACGACGACGGGACCGCGTGGCTGCGCACCCCGCAGGGCGAGGTTGTCGTGGGCAACTGGGCCGCCGGCACCCGAGAGGAAGGCCTTGCCTTCTTCGGCCGCAAGTACGACGACATCCTGGTCGAGGTGGATCTAGCCGCCCATCGCCTCCGCGAGGGCCGTGGCGCCGATGCCGCGCGTACGGCGGTCGAGCACGGGCGAGCCGCGCTCGCTGCCCCCGCCTTCATCGGTGACGTCGAGCAACTGGCCGCCGCCTGCGACGAGATCGAGGCATTGCTCACCGCGCAGAAGGCGCAGCGCGAGGCAGCGCGGCAGCGCCAGCGCGAGGAGGCACTGGCGGCCCGGGAGGCCCTGGTCGTCGAGGCCGAGTCACTCGCTGAGTCCCGGCAGTGGAAGGCCACGGGCGACCGGTTCACCGCCTTGCTCGAGGCCTGGAAGACCGCGCCGCGCATCGACCGAGGTCGCGAGCAGGCGATGTGGAAGAGGTTCAGCGCCGCACGCGGCACATTCGATCGCGCGCGCCGCCAGCACTTCGCCGGCCTTGAGGGGCAGCGCAAGGAGGCGATCAGCGCCAAGCAGCGCCTGATCGCGGAGGCGCAGGCGCTGTCGACATCGACGGCCTGGGGCGAGACGTCGCGGGCCTACCGCGACCTCATGGCCCGCTGGAAGGCATCGGGCAATGCCGGTCGCCAGGACGAGGACCGGCTCTGGTCGGCATTCCGGGCCGCCCAGGAGTCCTTCTTCACCGCACGCGACGCGGCGAACGCCGAGCGGGACGCGTCGTTGCAGGACAACCTCGCCAAGAAGCTCGCCCTCGCCAGCGAGGCCGAGGCACTCCTGCCGGTCACCGACATCGCCGCCGCCAAGCGGTCGCTGCGCGCCATCCAGGAGCGCTGGGAGGGCATCGGCCACGTGCCGCGGGCTGATCGCGATCGGGTCGAGGGACGCCTGCGGTCCGTCGAGGAGGCCATCCGGTCTGCCGACCAGAAGCGCTGGTCGACGACCAATCCCGAGGTTCGCGCCCGCGCCGAGGACACGGCGACGAAGTTCCGCGCGGCCCTGGACCGGGCGGAAGCGGCCCTAGCAGAGGCGCGCGCACGCGGCGACCAGCGCGCGATCGATGACGCCGAGCGCAGCGTCGAATCGACCCGGGCGCTCCTGGCAGCCGTCGAGGGCACCGTCTCGGAGTTCAGCTAGCCGTCACACGCGGTAGGCGTCGAAGACACCCTCGACCGATCGCACGGATTTCAGCACCGAGCCCAGGTGCTTGGGATCTGCCATCTCGAACGTAAACCGAGAGAGGGCCACGCGCTCCCGCGTCGTCGTCACCGAGGCACTCAGGATGTTGACGTGCTGGTCGGAGAGGGCGCGCGTGACATCCGATAGCAGCCGGGCACGATCGAGCGCCTCCACCTGGATGTTGACGAGGAAGACGCTCGACCCGGACGGAGCCCACTCGACCTCGACGAAGCGCGTAGCGGAGTCCTCCTGCCCCTGCAGGCCGGGCACGTTGACGCAATTGGCTCGGTGCACTGACACGCCGCTCCCGCGCGTGACGAAGCCGACGATGTCGTCCCCGGGCACCGGCGTGCAGCACCGCGCCAGCTTCACCCAGACGTCGTCAGCACCTCGGACCACCACGCCGGCGTCGCCGGTCACCCTGCTGCGCTTGGGAGTCGACGGGGTGAAGGCCTCCGCGGACTCATCCGCCGCAGCATCGACGCCGCCGGCCGCGGCCACCAGGCGCTTGGTGATGCTCGCGGCCGAGATCCGGCCCTCGCCGACCGCCGCATAGAGCGCGGAGACATCAGCCTGATGGAGTTCGGCCGCCATCGTCGCCATCGCCTGGTTGGTCATGAGGCGCTGGAGCGGCAGGCCCTCCTTGCGCATCGCGCGCACGATGGAGTCCTTGCCCTGCTCGATCGCCTCCTCGCGTCGCTCCTTGGAGAACCAAGCCTTGATCTTGCTCCGCGCGCGTGCCGACTTGACGAAGTTCAGCCAGTCCCTGCTGGGTCCTGCACCTTCGGCCTTCGACGTGAAGACCTCGACAACATCCCCGTTGTCGAGGGCCGACTCCAGTGGCACCAACTTGCCGTTGACCCGTGCCCCCACGCACCGATGACCTACTTCGGTGTGGACGCTGTAGGCGAAGTCGACGGGCGTGCTCCCGCCCGGGAGTGCCACGACGTCGCCCTTGGGGGTGAAGACGAAGACTTCGGATGAGGACAGGTCATAGCGCAAGGAGTCCATGAACTCATCGGGATCCTCGGTCTCGCGCTGCCATTCGAGCAGTTGGCGGAGCCAGCCGAAGTCATCGGGGCCCTGCTTGCCCCCGACATCGCGCTGCTTGTAGCGCCAGTGCGCGGCCACCCCGAACTCCGCGGCTCGATGCATGTCCCAGGTGCGGATCTGGAGCTCGACCGGCTTGCCCTCGGGGCCTATCACCGTCGTATGCAGCGACTGGTACATGTTGAACTTGGGCATCGCGATGAAGTCCTTGAACCTGCCCGGCACCGGGCTCCAGCGAGAGTGCACGATGCCCAGCACGGCGTAGCAGTCACGCACGGACTCCACCAGGATGCGCACGCCCACCAGGTCGTAGATGTCCGCGAAGTCGCGGCCCCGCACCACCATCTTCTGGTACACCGAATACAGGTGCTTGGGACGCCCGGACACCGACGCCTTGATGCGCGCTGCTCGCACGTCGGTCTCGATCTCGTCAATGACCTGGGTCACGTATTGGTCCCGCGAGGGCGCGCGCTGGCCGACGAGGCGCTCGATCTCGTCGTAGATCTTCGGGTAGAGAGTGGCGAAGGCGAGGTCCTCGAGTTCCCACTTCATCGTGTTCATGCCCAGGCGATGAGCGAGGGGCGCGTAGATCTCCAAGGTCTCGTGCGCCTTCTTTTCCTGCTTGTCAGGCGGCATGAATCGGATGGTGCGCATGTTGTGGAGCCGGTCGGCAAGCTTGATCACCAGCACGCGGATGTCGCGGGCCATAGCAACCACCATCTTGCGCACCGTCTCGGATGCTGACGCCTGGCCGTACTTGACCCGGTCGAGCTTGGTGACTCCATCGACCAGACCCGCGACCTCGTCGCCGAAATCCTCCCGAAGCGCATCGAGGGTGTAGCCAGTGTCTTCCACGGTGTCGTGGAGCAGCGCCGCCGACAGAGTCGGGACGGTCATGCCGAGCTCGGCCAAGATGGTTGCGACGGCGAGCGGATGGGTGATGTAGGGCTCACCGGAGCGCCGGCGCTGGTCCCGATGCAGGTAGGCGGCGGTTTCGTAGGCGCGGTGCAGCATGCGCACGTCTGCCTTGGGGTGGTACTGCCGCAGCGTGCGCACGAGGGGCTCGACCTCGGGCGGACCGCCCGGCCGCGCGCCGGCCAGGCGAGCCAGGCGCGAGCGAAGGCCACCGGGACCCTCAGCCGGCGCGGCCTCGCGCGGCGTCACCGCCTCCTGCGCCACGCGTCACCTCCGCCCGATCTGCCCCCGGTCAGTGTACGAGCGATGGTGCCCGCTGGCGTCAGCGCAGCGAGAAGCTACTTCTTGCCACGCTTGGAGCGAGGCGCACGCTTGGGCTGGGAACGCTGCCCGGTGACGATCGTCGACTCCGTGCGCAGGCCCGTCGAGGCGGGATCATCTCCGGCATCGGGCACATCGCGGGAATCCTCGGCACGCTTGCCCCCGCTCGCCCGACGCGCCTTGACCCGGGCGTTGAGCGCCTTGATATCGGCCTGGCTGTCCTTGAGCTGGACCAGGAAGGGGGTGGCGATGAAGATGGACGAGTAGGTGCCGGCGGCCATGCCCACGCCGAGCGCGACGGCCAGGTCGAGCAGGGTTCCTGCGCCCAGGAGTCCGGCGCCCACGATGATGATGGCCACGACCGGCAGCAGGGCGACGATCGAGGTGTTGATCGATCGCACCAGGGTCTGGTTGACGGCCAGGTTGGCAGCCTCCGCGTAGGTCTGCATCGACTGGCCGGTGATGCCCCTCGTGTTCTCTTTGACCTTGTCGAACACGACGACCGTGTCGTAGAGCGAATAGCCGAGGATCGTCAAGATGCCGATGACCGTGGCCGGAGTCACCTCGAGGCCCGTCAGGGCGTAGATCCCGACGGTGATCACGACGTCGTGAATCAAGGCGACGAGTGCGGCGACGGCCATGCGCCACTCGAAGTAGATGGACAGGAAGAGGGACACCAGGAGCAGGAAGACCACCAGGGCCTGGACCGCCTTGGCGGTGATCTCCTCACCCCAGGTGGGCCCTGTCGCCTGGACCGTGACGTCTGCCCCGGAGACTCCGCACGCCGAGCCGAGAGCGTCGGCGACCGCGAGATTGTCCTGCTGGGTGAGCGGTTCGGTCTGGACGCGGATGAAGCCGGCACCGGTCTGCGTGACGATCGGCTCCCCGCCGACGATGGCCTGGGTGGCCTCGCGGGCCGTCTCGACCGAGCAGGTCGCGTTGGGCACCGTGAAGACGGCGCCGCCTCGGAACTCGACTCCGAGATTCAGGCCACGGAAGAACAGCGCACCGACGGCGACGAGAAGAATGATGGCTGACACGATGTACCACGTGCGGCGACGGCCGACGAAGTCGATCGAGACCTCGCCGTCGTAGAGCCGAGCGCCAAGCGGCTTCTTCGACATCAGGAGCCCTCCTTCCCTTCGTTGCCGGATGGTCGGGCGCCCGCGGCGACCGCCACGGCCTGGGCCGACTTGCCCCCCAGGCGACGCGGATCCAGTCCGGTGAGCCAGCTGCCCTTCTGCATCCACCCGGTGCGCCCGAAGAGAACCACGGTGGGACGAGTGAAGAGGAACGCGACGACGACATCGACCAGGGTGGTCAGGCCGAGGGCGAAGGCAAAACCGCGCACATTGCCGACGGACAGGATGTAGAGAACGACGGCTCCGAGGAGCGACACGAAGTCAGCCGCAAGAATGGTGCGACGAGCGCGGATCCAGCCCGCGTCGGTCGCCTGGCGAAGGGTGCGGCCGTCGCGGATCTCATCTCGTATTCGCTCGAAATAGATGATGAAGGAGTCGGCGGTGATGCCGATGGCCACGATGATGCCCGCGACACCAGCGAGCGTGAGCGTGAAGCCAATCGCGTTGCCCAGCGCGATCATCAGGAAGTAGAGCATCACGCCCGCGACGCCCAGGCTCAGCGCGGCTACCAGGCCCAGCGCCCGGTAGTAGAAGAGCAGGAAGACTGTCACGAGCGCCAGGCCCAGGGCGCCGGCAATGAGCCCGGCCCGAAGCTGATCGTTGCCGAGGGTCGGCGAGACAGTGGTGACCTCGGCAACGTCGAGCGTCACCGGCAAGGCGCCGTAGGTCAAGATGTTGGCGAGGTCTTGCGCCTCCTGCGCCGTGAAGTCGCCCTCGATCTGCGCCTGCCCGCCCAGGATGGGCTCATTGAAGCGCGGCGCCGAAACGACCACACCGTCGAGCACGATCGCGAAGGCATTGCAGGGGCTGGGACCGCCAGGCTGGCAATCGGGCAGGGAGTACAGGTCCTGCGATGCCTTCGACAATGCCGCGGCACCTTCGGAGTCGAAGTTCAGTGACACCACCCAGCCACCGACACCCTGCTGCGGCAGGCCGGCACTGGCGCCCGTGACGTTGGTGCCCTTGATGAACGCGGGCTGCAGGGAGTACTTCGCGACTCCGTCCTGGTCGCAGGTACCCAGCCATTGCACCGGATCGTCGGGGGTCCCGCCAGCTTGGTTCTCCGGCAGCAGGCAGTCGAGTCCGGCGACCTGAGCTTCGAATTCGGGCGAGTTGTCGGGGGCCTGCACGATCTGGGCACCGCTCCCCGGCGCAGCAGCCGTGTCGTCCGTCGGGCTAACGGACGGAGCCGGTGTCGCGGACGTGTCGTCGGTCGTGGCCGTGGTGTCGTCCACCGGGGTGGCGACACCCGGCGGTGCCACGCTCCACACGGGGCGGAAGTCCAGCAGTGCGGTGCGCCCGACGAGCTCGACCAGGCGCTCCTGGCTGACGTCGGGCACCGCCACGACGATGGCCGCGTTGTCACCCGAGCCCTGGACGGTGACCTCGGCCTCCGCGACGCCGATGCCATCGACGCGCTGGCGGATGATCGACACGGTCTGCTCGAGCTGCTGGTCGGTGATCGATTGGCCCTCCTGGACCGCCTTGGGCAGCAGGATCACCTGAGTGCCACCGCGCAGGTCCAGACCCAGTCGCGGCGCGTGCTGCTGGCCGGGGAAGAACGCCCAGACGCCTAGGCCGATGAGGATCAGTGCCATGACCAGCAGCGACCGGCCAACGTGCGACTGCACTCCGGTCCGACTGCTCTGCTTTGCGGCCAAGTGGTCCTCACTCCTCGGGCGCGCCTAAGGCACGCGTGGCACGTGCGTAGGTCAGGAAGGGTCTGTGCTGCCGGAGGCAGGCGGTGCCTCGAGCTCGGGCGACTCGGGATCGTCGAGGACACGTCCGATGGCGGCCTTGACGACCCGGATGGTGACCCCCGGCGCGATCTCGATGCTCGCGTTGTCATCGTCGATCTCCACCACGGTGCCGAACATGCCGGCCGTGGTCATGATGCGCGCCCCCGGCTGGAGGGCCGACATCATCTGCTGCTGCTTCTTCTGCCGGTTGCGAGCCGGCCGCATGATGAGGAGGTAGAAGACCACGCCGATGAGGAGGATGGGGAGCAGGGTGGACAGGCTCTCCACGCGAGACCTCCTTAGTCGCGCCCAGCCCGGGAGGGGCTCGGCACCGCGGTCGATACGACGCAGCAGCCTATCCGGCGGCTCCCGGGCTCCTCACCCCGAGCCGGGGAGGTCCGAGAGGGGCGGCTTCGCCACCTCGTCGGGCCACACCAGGGCGTCCTGGGCCGGCAATTGCCCCGCGTAGGCCAGGCCCAGGTGCTCCCAGGCGGCGGGCGTGGCCACGCGCCCGCGAGGTGTGCGCAGGAGCAGCCCGCATCGCACCAGGAAGGGCTCCGCCACCGTCTCGACCGTTTCGGTCTCCTCGCCCACGGCGACCGCCAGGGTGGACAGCCCGACCGGACCACCGCCGAATCGGCGGACGACCGCATCGAGGACGGCGCGGTCGAGCCGGTCCAGGCCGAGGGTGTCCACCTCGTAGAGATCGAGCGCGGAGCGAGCGATCGCGAGGTCGATGGTCGCGTGGCCGTGCACCTCAGCCCAATCACGCACGCGCCGCAGCAGTCGGTTCGCGATACGCGGAGTGCCGCGAGACCGCCGGGCGATCTCGCGGATACCCGTCTCGTCGATCGAGACGCGAAGCAGTCGCGCCGAACGGTCGAGGATCGACTCCAGGTCGGATGGGTCGTAGAAATCGAGGTGCGCGGTGAAACCGAATCGGTCGCGCAACGGGCTCGGCAGGAGCCCGGCCCTCGTCGTGGCTGCTACGAGCGTGAATGGCTCGATGGTGAGAGGCACGGCGGTGGCACCGGGACCCTTGCCGATGACGACGTCGACCCGGAAATCCTCCATCGCGACGTAGAGCATCTCCTCCGCCGCGCGCGACGTGCGATGCACCTCGTCGACGAAGAGCACTTCGCCGGGATGCAGGCTTGAGAGGACGGCCGCCAGGTCTCCCGCGTGCTGCAGGGCCGGCCCGCTCGTCACGCGAAGGGGCGCGTCCATCTCGTGAGCAACGATCGATGCCAGCGTGGTCTTGCCGAGCCCCGGAGGACCCGAGAGCAGGACATGGTCGGCCGGGCGACCGCGCTGTCGGGCCGCTTCGAGCACGATGCCGAGTTGCGCGCGCACGCGCGGCTGACCGATGAACTCATCGAGCCGCTCCGGACGAAGCGCACCCTCGATGACGCGCTCATCGCCATCGGCGCGTGCATCGACGAGGCGGTCGTGGTCACTCAGCCCAGGGGCGTCATTGCCCGAGAGGCGCTCGGCGCCGACATCGTCACTCATGCGCGATCCAGGGTGCGCAGGGCCGCTCGGAGCAGCTCGGCAACATCGGGTGTGCCGGCGCCCGCCGCCATGGGCGCCACCGCCGAGATTGCCGCGTCGGCCTCGCGCCGCGACCAGCCCAGCGACTCGAGCCCCGATCGCACGGACTCCTCCCATCCGCCGGCGTCGGGATCGCCTTCGGCGGTGACCGGTCCGAGTCGGTCCTTCAGCTCGAGAACGAGGCGCTGTGCCCCCTTGCGACCGATGCCGGGCACGCGCACGAGTGTCGCGAGATCCTCCTTGGCCACCGCACGCCGCAGCTCATCCGGCGTCAGGGTGGCCAGCAGCGCCATCGCCGTACGCGGACCGACCCCGGACACCATCTGCACCGCCTCGAAGGCATCGCGCTGATCGGCGTCGCCGAAGCCGTAGACGGTGAGCGAGTCCTCACGCACGACCAGGGTCGTATGGAGGTCCACGACGTCGCCGGGTCGCGACCCCAGGGCGGTCTGCGGCGGGCACGTCACCGAAATCCCGACACCGCCGACGTCGACCACGAGGCGACCGGCGTTGGCGTGCGTCACGGTGCCGCGCAGTGACGCGATCATCACGTCATCCGTGCGAGGGCAGCTTCGCGAAGGCGCTCGGCCTGGCCCCGCCAAATCTCGGTGATCGCCAGTGCCAGCGCATCGGCGGCGTCCGGCGGCTTCACCGGGGACGGTAGGCCGAGCAACCTGGTCACCATGGCGGTGACCTGTGCCTTGTCGGCTCTGCCGTGACCCGTGACCGCGGCCTTGACCTCGCTGGGCGTGCGCAGGGCCACCGGCAGGCCGCGGCGCCCCGCGGCCAAGATGGCCACGGCACCGGCCTGTGCCGTGCCCATGACGGTACGGACGTTGTGCTGGCTGAAGACGCGCTCGACGGCAAGGGCCTCGGGCTCATGGGCCGCGATCAGCCCGGACATGGCCTCGTCGAGCAGGGCGAGCCGCTGCTCCAGCGGCAGGTCGGCGGGGGTGCGAATGACGGACACGTGCAGGACGCGCAGGACCCGCCCCGGCTCGCCCTCGACAACGCCCACACCGCAGCGCGTGAGGCCGGGGTCCACGCCCATGACTCGCACGGGTCCTCCCACGGACGGCATCGACAGGCGATGCGAACACCTGTGCGAAGGCTACCCGGCGGGCGTGGCCTCTCCGCGCACCGCGCGTGCCTTCGGCGTGCCGTCCGCGGCCCCGGGCGGCACGAGCGGATCCTCGCCCCCGACCGCGCCACCGGTGACGGTCGCGAAACCCGAGCGCAGGTCCGCCACGAGTTCGTGGACGTCCGGCACCGCGCGCTCGTCGGCCGAAATGCCAATGAACGCCGACCCGTCGTACGTGACCATGGTGATGTTGACCGCCGCCCCAATGGTCGCGACGAGCGGGTACATGCCGACGATGCGAGCGCCCGCGACGTAGAGCGGGATCGGCGGCCCCGGCACATTGCTTGTGGTGACGTCGCTGGCACGCGCCGCCTGGGCCAGGAGTGGGACGGGCACGAGCCAGCTCACCTCGGCGAGGGGATCGGCCCACCTGAGCGCGGGCTCCTTCCGCCAGCGCTCGACCTCGGCGTGCGCCGAGTCCATGCGCTCGTCGATCGTGAGACCGGCCACGGGGAGAGTGAAGCGCGCGATGGTCACCGCGTTGGACGCCTGTCCCGAGCGATCGCCGGCGTCGCCGCGCAGCGAGATGGGCACGTTGAAGCGCAGTTCGTCGACCACCGTCGAGTGACGCACGTGGTAGCGCTCCAGGCCGAGCCCCACGGCGGCCATGAAGGCATCGTTGACGCTCCGATCGCGGCGCTTGGCTGCCTCTCGCAACGATGCGAACGGCATGTCGAACGCTGCGAACCGGTAGGTCGTGCCGCGGCCCGTCATCAGGGGGGACAGGGGCCCGTCGGGGACGGCGGCGAATCGGCCGACGGAGGCGAGGGTGGATAGCGCCGACGTCCAGGTGCGGACCGGATCAGTGACGGTGCCTCGGGCCAGGTCGGCCACGACCTCGCCCGCGCGTTCGAGGGCAGTCCGGGCCCGGCGCATGTTGTCGGAGATGTCGGCCAGGCTGACCGCCTGCTGGGTGATGTCTGCAGCCGTGGGTGGCGGCGGGGCTGGCGGCTCATCCGGATTGGGATCGACACCGAGTTCGACGAGCGACAACCCGATGAGCACGGTGGCCTGTCCGTCAGCGATGGAGTGATGAAGCTTCAGCAGCAGGGCCGAGCGCCCGCCCTCCACCCCTTCGACCAGGACCATCTCCCAGAGCGGCCGATCGCGATCGAAGTCCGTGAGGCTCAGCCGACGAGCTTCGTCGAGCAGTTCCGACCATGAGCCATCGCCAGCCAGGCGCATACGACGCAGGTGAAGGTTGAGATCAAAGTCCGGATCGGTGGCCATGCGCGGCGATGCGACGCCGAACAGTCCGCGGATGGGTCGTTGGCGAAGAACAGGCACCAGGCAGGTCAGCCGCTCGACGCGGGCATGGAGACGCTCCCACGAGGGCGTGGAATCGAGCAGGCAGACCCCGACGACCGTTGATCGCAACGTGGGGTCACCCGCAGCGGTACGCCACGTGGCCGCATCCCACCCGGTGAGCTGCTGCCCCCTCGCCTCCGCCATCGGCCCTCCTCGGTCAGGCGTCAAGGGCAGCGAGAACCTCGTCGCTGACGTCGACGTTGGTGTAGACGTCCTGGACGTCATCGCTGTCCTCGAGAGCCTCCACGAGACGGAAGACCTTGCGAGCGGTCTCCTCATCGACCGGTACCTGCATGCTCGGCACGAAAGTCGCTTCCGCGGAGTCGTAATCGATACCAGCGGCCTGCAGGGCCGAACGCACGGCAACGACATCGCCCGCTTCGGAAATCACCTCGAACGCATCTCCGAGATCGTTGACCTCTTCGGCGCCCGCCTCCAGGACCGCGCCCAAGATGGCGTCCTCGTCGATGCCCTCCGCCCGCGGGACCATCACCACGCCCTTGCGACTGAACAGGTAGGACACCGAGCCAGGGTCTGCCATGGTGCCGCCATTGCGGGTCATGGCCACTCGCACCTCGGAGGCAGCTCGATTGCGGTTATCGCTGAGGCACTCGACGAGCACGGCGACACCGTTGGGTCCGTAGCCTTCGTACATGATCGTCTGGTAGTCGGCACCGCCTGCCTCGGCACCGGATCCGCGCTTGATCGCCCGTTCGATGTTGTCGAGGGGCACGGAGTTCTTGCGCGCCTTCTGCACGGCGTCATAGAGCGTCGGATTGCCAGCCGGGTCGCCACCGCCCTGCCGGGCGGCCACCTCGATGTTCTTGATCAGGCGCGCGAAGAGCTTGCCGCGCCGGGCATCGACGACCGCCTTCTTGTGCTTGGTCGTCGCCCACTTGGAATGGCCGCTCATGAGTACTGCCTCACTATCCCGATGAACATCTCGTGTATCCGCAGGTCGCCGGTGAGCTCAGGGTGGAACGACGTGGCCAGCAGCGGGCCCTGGGCGACAGCCACGATGGTATCCGCCCCGTCGGCGAGGTCGACCCGGGCGAGCACGCGGACCGACTCCCCCACCGCCTCGACCCATGGGGCGCGGATGAAGACAGCAGGAAAAGCCTCGTCGCCGATGCCGTCGACCTCGATGTCGGCCTCGAAGGAGTCGACCTGGCGACCGAAGGCATTGCGGCGCACTGTCACGTCGAGGCCGCCGATGGTCTGCTGATCGGGCCGGGCATCCAGCACACGATCCGCCAGCATGATCATGCCCGCGCACGAGCCATACATCGGCATGCCCGCCGTGCGCGCGGCGCGCAGGGGCTCAAGCAGCCCGTCGCGTACCGCGAGGAGTGACATGGTCGTGGATTCGCCACCGGGGATCACGAGTGCCTCCACCGAGTCCAGCTCGGCGGCAGACCCGACAGGTCGAGCGTGCGCGCCCGAGTCCTCGAGCGCACGAACGTGCTCGCGAACATCGCCTTGGAGGGCGAGGACGCCGATGCGCGGTCCGCCCGTCACCAGCCCCGGTCTTCGAGCCGATGATGCACGGGAATGTCTGCGACGTTGATGCCGACCATGGCCTCGCCGAGTCCGCGCGAGACCTTCGCGACCACGTCGGGATTGTCGAAGTGCCGCGTCGCCTGGACGATCGCCTCTGCCCGCTTGATGGGATCACCGGACTTGAAGATGCCCGAGCCGACGAACACGCCCTCGGCACCGAGCTGCATCATCATGGCCGCATCGGCGGGCGTGGCGATTCCGCCAGCCGTGAACAGCACGACGGGCAGCTTGCCGGCTCGGGCGACCTCGACCACGAGGTCGTAGGGCGCCTGCAGCTCCTTGGCGGCAACGAACAGCTCATCCTCGGGCATAGACGTCAGCCTGCGGACCTCGTCACGGATTCGGCGCATGTGGGTAACCGCATTGGACACGTCACCGGTGCCGGCCTCGCCCTTGGAGCGGATCATCGCGGCGCCCTCGGTGATGCGACGAAGCGCCTCCCCCAGGTTGGTCGCTCCGCAGACGAAGGGAACCGTGAACTGCCACTTGTCGATGTGGTTGGAGTAGTCGGCGGGGGTCAGCACCTCCGACTCGTCAATGTAGTCGACGCCGAGAGCCTGGAGCACCTGCGCCTCGGCGAAGTGTCCGATGCGGGCCTTGGCCATAACCGGGATAGTCACGGCCTCGACGATGCCCTGGATCATGTCGGGGTCGGACATGCGCGCCACGCCGCCTTGCGCCCGTATGTCGGCCGGCACGCGCTCGAGGGCCATGACGGCCACGGCGCCCGCATCCTCGGCGATCTTGGCCTGGTCCGGCGTGACGACATCCATGATGACGCCGCCCTTGAGCATCTCGGCCATTCCGCGCTTGACGCGGGTCGTCCCGGTTACGGGGCTTTCGTTGGTGGACACGGCTACCTCTCGACGGGGAACGGCCTGCAGCCAGGGCCGTGCCCTCATGGTAGTGGCCCTTGGAGAGACCGGCTCCCGGAGAGTCCCTAGCTCACCTTGGGCTTGAGGGTGCGATCCATGAGGACGATCCACTCCTGGCCGATCGCGAAGGGCATCTGGGTGCCGTCGTTGAGGTAGAAGCGGGTGCCCGACAGCGCGTCCGGGCGCTCCCAGGTGACCGACCACATGCGGCCGTCTCTCAGCACCAGCGCCGTGCCCGTGCCAATGGTCTCCACCAGAGGGGTCTTGCCCCCGTAGCGGTCTCCGTAGCCTGACTCCGTCTGCGTGACCGACTGGATCACGGCGGTCGCCGCCCGCTGGGGGCCGCCCTCACTTGACCGGGACTCCTCGCCGTTGAGGCCGACGATGAAGTTGCCCGCTGCCTCGTCCCACGTAAAGGAGATGTCCGACGATGGCCAGGTCACCGACGCCGACGTGACCGGCTGTCCACCCGGGGGTGGCTCGGGCGAGAAGACCAGGCCGATGTCCTTCGCCGTAGCGGCATCGGGTGCGTACTTCAGTAGCTTCTCCGGATCGGCCATATGGTCGACAGGGGCTGGCCGGCCCGGGTCGTTGTAGAACGCGTCCCAGGCAACCCCAGCCGACACATCGATGATGTTGGCCGCAGCGAGGACGGGCAGCAGCTTGCTCTGAGCACCCGAGTTGGAGAACGCCACCCGACCGAAGGGCGCGACGATGTCGATGTCGCTGATACGCGCCGAGCGAACCGGCCCGATCTCCTGAGGCAACGTGGTGGAGAACACCGCGACCAGGCGCGTCAGGCTCCACTCGACCTCCTCGACGTAGACGAGGTCAGCAGACTGCAAGCCGGAGTGGGGCTGCGCCGCCCGCGTGTTGTCGATCTTGACGACGAGCACGGGCTTGTCGGCGCCCCCGGGCAGGCCGGAGAAGGGCGAGGCCCCGGGCGGGATGCCGTAGGACGGGGACGGCGTCGGAAGGGGAAGCGTTGGCGTGGGAGACGGGCTGGCACTGGACGACGATGGAGCTGGTGCACTCGACGAGGGGGTGGGGGCCGCCTCGTCGCCGCCGCAGGCGGCCAGAAGCAGAGCTGAGCCCAACGCCAGGGCCACAGCAGCCCGCTTCGCGATCACCCAACCACGGTACGCGAGATGCCCTAGTGAAGCGCGAGGCCCGGCGGCGGCGTGTCGTCCATTTCCACGGTGTCGGGCCACGGCGTGCGACCGGCGAGCGAGAACCACCTGACGAAGCGCTGCTTGCGGACCTGTCGACACGCGCGCACGCCATCATTGAGGAAGCGCCTCGATAGCTGCACGCGCACGCAGCTCGCGCGCAGCTCCTCGAGCATCTGCGCGTACTCAGGGTCCTCGCGAAGCTCATCGACCTCCTCGCGGTCCGACAGAGCTTCCGCGAGAACGCGAGTGAGATTGCTCTCAGCGAGCCCTCGTGCCACGCGATCGTCGTCCTGCGCGGCACGGGCACCGTGCGCGCTATCGGCGAGCACGACCGTCGTGGCAGGGTCGAACAAAGCGGTGGATGCCAGGTCGAGCACCAGCGCGGACCGCTTCAGGAGCTGCACGTCCAGGGCGGTCTCGGCGGCATCGATCCTGCGGTGCAGGCGATCGAGTCGGCCCGCGGTCATGCTGAGATAGAGGGCCAGGAGCGCCACGAGCGCGCCTACCACGGCGAGCCACCACCAGCCGCTCACGCCTCGCTCCCCCGCCCTCGCCGAGCGAGTCGGCCTACGATCTGGCCGCGCAGGTCCTCCTCGACGCGCTGCTGGCCACTCACGACGCTTTCGTACACGTGAAGCACGTCGTCACTGACGGCGGTCCAGTCGTAGCGACGGACCCGCTCGCGGCCGAGTGCGCTGAGTGCCTCGCGGCGCGCAGGGTCATGCAGCAGGTCGACCACCGCTTCGGCCAGGGCAGCATGGTCACCCACCGGAAAGGTCACGCCGCATCGCCCGGAATCCAGAACCCTTTCGAAGGCGTCCAAGTCACTGGCGACCACCGGCGTCCCCGCGGCCATGGCCTCCAGCAGGACGATGCCGAACGACTCCCCGCCGGTGTGCGGTGCGACGTACAGGTCGACCGATGCCAGCGCACGCGCCTTGGTCTCCTCATCGACCCGGCCGAGGCACGTGATGCGGTCCCGAATCGTCGCTTCGACATCGCTCAGGACCTCATCGGGATCGCCCGGCCCCACGAGCACTAGGCGGACCCCGGGCACGCGCTCCCGGATGAGCGGGAGCGCCTCCAGCAGTACCTGCAGTCCCTTGCGGCGCTCGTCCAGACGGCCCAGGAACAGGATCGTCGGACCACCCCAGTCGCGCAGCGGCTGCGCCGCCGCGAATCTGTCGACGCGCACGCCGTTGGGGATCAACACCGCATCCGCCCCGACGTGATCGACGATCGTGCGTCGGGCATTCTCGCTCACCGCGATGATCGCCGACACCTTCTCGAGGACTGTCTGCGCGAGGTAGTAGCCCGTCGCCAGCACCCTCGACCGCTCGACCGATGAGTGCACCGTGGCCACGATCGGCCCGCGCGCTGCCCAGCAAGCCAATCCACCGAGGGATGGGGCGAGGGGCTCGTGCACGTGCAGGACGTCGAAGTTGCCGTCGCGGATCCACCGGCGCACTCGCGCGGTGGCCTTGACACCGAGTGTGAGCCGAGCAACCGAGCCGTTGTAGGGGACGGCGCGCGGTCGCCCGCCATCGACGGCGTAGACAGGGAGCTCGTCGGGGTCATCCACCGGCGTGAGCACGCTGACGTCGTGACCGCGCTCTATCAAGGACTCGGCCAGATCGCGCACGTGGGCCTGGACGCCTCCCGGAACATCCCAGGCGTAGGGGCACACGATGCCGATCCTCATGACGGGCTCGCCACCCGACGAGGCTCGAGGTCGGCGGTCCAGAGGCGCTGCATCATGTGCCAGTCCTGCGGATGGGCCCTGATGCCGGCGGCGAAGGCATCCGCCATCTCCTGGGTCATGCGCTGGATTCGCGAGTCGCGATCGCCGTCGACGGGGATCGCGATCGCCGGGCCGACCGATCCCTCCACGCCGGAGTCGGTGTGCCACAGGATGACCGGCATGATCGGCGCGCCCGTCATCATCGACAGGACCGCGGGTCCGGCCGGCATCGATGCGGTCTCGCCGAAGAACTCGACATCCACTCCCGTATGACTGAGATCGCGGTCCGCGAGCAGGCACACGAGACGTCCTTCGCGCAGACGGCGTACGAGCATGCGGATGACATCGGGATCGCCCAGCGGATAGACCTCCATGCCGAGCGATTCCCGATAGGCGACGAACTTGTCGTAGAGGCCCTCTGGCTTGAGCCGCTCGGCCACCGTGACCAGGGTGCCGTAGCGCGCGCACGCCCAGGCACCCGCGAGGTCCCAGTTGCCCATGTGCGGGCTCACCATGATCGCGCCGCGACCATCGGCCACCGCGCTGTCCAGCAAGTCCAAGCCCTCGACCAATCGGAATGAGGAGTTCACGCGCTCGGTGGTCCAGGACGGCAGTCGAAAGGCCTCGCACCAGTAGCGCATGTAGCGCCGCACTCCCTCGTGGGTGATCGAGTCGAGGTCGGGCAGCCGATCGTCGGCGACGACGCGCGCCAGGTTGGCACGCAGTTGACGCACCCCTTGGCCCTGCTGGCGCCAGGTGCGATCGGCAACGACGTTGAAGAACCGCCTTGCCGCGGGTTCGGGCATGGTCCTGACCACGGACCAGCCGGCTCCGAAGCCCACGTTGGAGAGCGCTTCGGAGAAGGTCACGAAGCGTCCTGGCCCGGCGGAACGGCCGGGCCGTCCTGCTCGGGCTTCGGGGGCTTGACGTAGAGCTGTCGGCGCACCACCACCACGCGCTGCACGATGGTCACCACGCTGACCACGGCGAGCACGCCGAGCGCGATGGGCAGCACATAGGGAACGCCAAGCCCGGCGAGGAGTGCGGCGAGCAGCGCGACGATGAGTCGCTCGGCGCGCTCGGCGATGCCGACATTGGCGGTCGCGCCCACGGCCTCGGCGCGTGCCTTGGCGTAGGAGATCACCTGCCCACCGACGAGGCAGGTCAGCGCCGCCGCGGTGGTCCAGGCATTGCCCGTCGAGGCCGCCCACAACACAAGCGCACCGAACACGCAACCGTCGGCAATTCGATCCAAGGTCGCGTCCAGGAAGTTGCCCCACGGACCCGCTCGGCCCGACAGCCGCGCCATGGTCCCGTCAAGCAGGTCGAAGAGCACGAAGGCAGCGATGATCAGGCAGCCGGGGACGAAGTTGCCGCGCGGAAAGAAGACGAGGGCAGCCGTGCACGTGCCCAGGGTCCCGATGACCGTCACGGCGTCGGGTGAGACGTGCAAGCGCAGGAGCAGCCGGGCCGGCGGCTCCAAGACGGCCGAGGAGAGCTTCCTGGCCGCGGGGTTGTTGAGCACCACGTCTCCTCTGCGCCGCGTACTGCGGATGCTACGGCCTCAGGGGTGCCGCACCCGACGCCCGTGCCTTGGGCGAACTCCTTGCCGTGGACCACCCGGCAGGTGAAAGGTGGGACCCGCAGGCAGGCACGTGACGGCCAGGGAGGCACCGTGGCGCAGACAGCACCGGGCAGGGAGTCGAAGTCCGCACCGCCGAGTGATCCGGCGGCGATCCGCAACGTGGTCCTCGTGGGTCCCAGTCATGCCGGCAAGACCACTCTCATCGAGCACCTGGCGCTTGCGACGGGAGCGATCTCCCGCGCCGGCACCGTCGAGAGCGGCTCGACACTCAGCGACAGCGACGAGGCCGAGCAGCGCCAACAGCGATCGGTGTCCTTGAGCCTGGTCCCGATAGATCACGATGGCGTGCGCATCAACCTGCTCGACACGCCCGGCTATGCGGACTTCGTCGGCGAGGTGCGCGCGGGCCTGCGCGCGGCCGATGCCGCACTCTTCGTCGTCTCTGCTGTCGACGGAGTCGACGCTGCGACCTGCATGCTCTGGGACGAGTGCGCTGCCGTGGGCATGCCGCGTGCCATCGTGGTCACGAAAGCGGACCGCGAGCGGGCCGACGTCGAAGGCACGATCGAGCACTGTCAGTCGCTCTTCGGCGAGGGCCAGGGGGTGCTTCCGCTCTACCTGCCGATGCACGCCGACGACGGGCACGTCGCGGGCCTGATCGGACTGCTGTCCCAGCGCATCTTCGACTACTCGGGCGGCGTGCGGGTCGACCGCGAAGCCGATCCGCAGCACCCGTCCCTGATCGAAGATGCCCGAACAGCACTACTCGAAGGCATCATCACGGAGTCCGAGGACGAGTCGCTCATGGACCGCTTCCTGGACGGCGAGGAGATCCCCTTCGACACCCTCGTCGACGATCTCGAGAAGGCCGTGGCGCGGGGCCACTTCTTCCCCGTCCTGGTGACCGCGACGGCGCCGGTCGGCTTCGGGATGCACGAGTTGCTCGAAGTGCTCGTACGTGGGTTCCCGTCTCCGCTCGAGCATCCATTGCCCGCCGTCACCAGCCCCGACGGCTCGCCGCAGGCACCGCTGACCTGCGACCCGTCCGGTCCGCTGTGTGCCGAGGTCGTCAAGACGTCATCCGATCCCTACGTCGGTCGGATGTCGCTCGTGCGCGTTTTCTCCGGGACCTTGCGCGCCGACTCGACGTTGCACGTGTCCGGCCACTTCATGACAGACCGCGGCCATCAAGACCATGACATCGACGAGCGGGTCGGCTCGCTCGTCTCACCCCTCGGCAAGACCCAGCGCGCGATCGGCAGTGTCATCGCCGGAGACATCGCAGCGGTGGCGAAGCTCGGGCACGCCGAGACGGGCGACACCCTCTCGAGCCCGGAGCACCCCCTACTGATCGAGCCCTGGGTGATGCCCGATCCCCTGCTGCCCGTGGCGATCGTCGCGCACTCCACCTCCGACGAGGACAAACTCACGGGTGCGCTCGGCCGGCTGGTCGCCGAGGACCCGACGATGCGCCTGGAGCGCAACGCCGAGACCGGCCAGATCGTGCTGTGGTGCATGGGAGAGGCGCACGTCGATGTCGTACTCGACCGCCTCAAGGGACGCTACGGCGTCAGCGTCGACTCCGAGCCGCTGCGCGTATCGCTGCGAGAGACCTTCACCGGACCGGCCAGAGGCCACGGTCGCCTCGTCAAGCAGTCCGGTGGCCACGGCCAGTACGCCGTCTGCGATATCGAGGTCGAGCCGCTTCCCGCCGGCAGCGGCTTCGAATTCGTCGACAAGGTGGTCGGCGGCGCGGTGCCGCGGCAGTTCATTCCGTCGGTCGAGAAGGGCGTGCGCTCGCAGATGGCCAAGGGGGTCTCCGCGGGCTACCCGGTCGTGGACATCCGCGTCACGCTCGTCGATGGCAAGGCCCACAGTGTGGATTCATCGGACATGGCGTTCCAGACGGCGGGCGGCATAGCTCTGCGGGAGGCGGCAACGGCATCGAGCATCTCCCTGCTCGAGCCCATCGATGAGGTGCTCGTGCTCGTGCCCGACGAGTACGTCGGCGCAGTGATGTCCGATCTCTCCGGTCGCCGCGGCCGCGTGACGGGCAGCGAGGGAGTCGGCGCAGGGCGCACGAAGATCACTGCCGATGTGCCGGGACTCGAACTCACGCGCTACGCGATCGACCTGCGCAGCCTGGCCCACGGGACCGCGACCTTCACGCGGCGCTATCGAGGACACGAGCCCATGCCCAGCCAGGTCGCGCAGGGCCTTAGCGGCGCCTCCTGAGGCGCGTCAGGACGGCCAGGGGTCCGATGCCCGACCGGTCGGGTGCGCTCCGAGATCGTCGTCGGGGCCCCCGGACCACCGCAAGACCCATTGCTGCGGCGTGAGCGCGCGAAAGCGATGCTCAGCTCCGGACATCGCCATCACATCTCCCGCGCCGAGCCACACCGAGACGACTCCACCGTCCGTCACCACCTGCAGCAGACCCTCGCCGGAGCGCACCAGGTGAAGCTCGGCCTGCGCGTTGACATGCCAGGCGCCCATGCCGGAGTCCTCCTCGCCCGGTTCCGGCGGCTCGATCGGGACCACCGCCCGCACCTGCCCCTGGCCTTCCGGCAGGCGGCGCGCGATGTCGGCCGCATCGATGTCGTCGGAGTCGATGGCCCAGAACTCGCTGCCAACTGCGGCAAGGAGCTCTGGTGCGTCCTGTCGATCGAAGCGCGGCACGTCAGTCGGCCTTCGCCCAGGCATCCTGGAGGATCTGCCGGCTTTCCTCGAGCACCTGGGGCATGGTCTTGGTGTGACCGATGACCGGCAGGAAGTTGGTGTCGCCACCCCAGCGCGGCACGACGTGCTGGTGCAGATGGCCGGCAATCCCCGCACCCCCGACCTTGCCCTGGTTGATCCCGATATTGAAGCCATGGGCCCGAGTCGTGGCGCGCAGCACCTCCATCGAGCGCTGGGTGAGCTGACCGATCTCGAGCACCTCCTCGGGCGTGAGATCGGTGTAGTCCGGGACGTGGCGATAGGGGCACACCAGAAGGTGCCCGGCGTTGTAGGGGAAGAGGTTCATCACGACGTAGGCGTGGATGCCGCGCTGCACGACGAGGCCCTCGTCCTCGGGCATCTGCGGAGCACGACAGAACGGGCACTCGTCGCCCGGGCCGTCGTGCGCGGGGCGGCTCTCTCCGGAGAGATAGGGCTGTCGGTGTGGCGTCCACAGCCGCTCCCATCGGTCCGGCAGGCCCGCATGGTCACGGCGTACGTCATCGCTCATGCGTACGGAGCGCTATCGACCTGGATCCTTCGGGCTATGGCGTCAGAGATCTCCGCGAGAGCCTCATCGACGA
>CAINGG010000047.1 GCA_903848435.1 uncultured Actinomycetes bacterium
GGTACCTCATCACGGGCGTGAAAGACGTCCGGCAGTCGCGGGTCGGCGACACCGTCACCAGCGCGCACAAGGGGGCGACCGAGGCACTGGGCGGCTACCGCGATCCCAAGCCGATGGTCTTCTCGGGCCTGTATCCCATCGACGGTTCGGACTACCCGGCTCTGCGCGATGCCCTCGACAAGCTCAAGCTCAACGACGCGGCCCTGGTCTTCGAGCCCGAGACCTCGGTGGCTCTCGGCTTCGGCTTCCGGTGCGGCTTCCTCGGCCTGCTGCATCTGGAGATCGTGCGCGAGCGCCTGGAGCGCGAGTTCGACCTCGACCTGATCTCCACGGCCCCCAACGTCGTCTACTCGGTGAGCAAGGACGACGGCTCCGAGGTAATCGTCACCAATCCATCGGAGTTCCCCACGGGCAAGGTGGCCGAGGTGCGCGAGCCCGTCGTGCGCGCCACGATCCTGTCGCCGTCGGACTACGTCGGCACGATCATGGAGCTGTGCCAGGCGCGTCGCGGCGTGCTGCTCGGCATGGACTACCTCAGCCAGGACCGCGTCGAGTTGCGCTACACCCTGCCGTTGGCCGAGATCGTCTTCGACTTCTTCGATCAGTTGAAGTCGCGCACCAAGGGCTATGCCTCCCTCGACTACGAGACCAGCGGGGAGCAGGAGGCCGATCTCGTGAAGGTCGACATCCTGTTGCACGGCGACACGGTCGATGCCTTCAGTGCCATCGTGCACAAGGACAAGGCGTACGCCTACGGAGTGGCCATGACCGCCAAACTGCGCGAGCTCATCCCGCGCCAGCAGTTCGAGGTGCCCATTCAGGCTGCCATCGGCTCACGAGTCATTGCGCGAGAGACGGTGCGAGCGATGCGCAAGGACGTGCTCGCCAAGTGCTACGGCGGTGACATCACGCGCAAGCGCAAGCTGCTGGAGAAGCAGAAAGAAGGCAAGAAGCGCATGAAGATGGTCGGACGGGTGGAGGTGCCGCAGGAGGCCTTCATCGCCGCGCTGTCGACCGGCGAGGAATCCAGCAAGAAGTGACTAGACCGGTCGCACGTTGACGGTGACGACAGTCTGGTCGCCCAACGGCACTCCGAGCAGCGTCACGCCGTAGCCGAAGGCCCGGAACCCCCACATGCCATTGGCCCCGGGAGGGATCAGGGAATCGATCGCCCAGCCGTTGTTCTGCAGGTAGATCGCATACTCCTTGATGACCTCGCTCTGATCACCGGAGGCGGCGTACTGCGCCGTGAAGTTGCCATTCGCGCCGGTCGCGCTCAGGAGCGTGAAGCCAGGAATCGGCGGCAGCTCCTTGGGCCAGCCCTCGGGCAGTTGCGCCGGGGCCGCGGGGGAGCTGGGCGACGGCGCGGGAGCGGAGGAGGACCCACCGGAATCCGCCGACCCGCCGCAGGCCGCGAGCACGGTGATGAGGGCGGCGGCACCGGCCGCCGTGAGGGCGCGACGCATCTACTTGATCAGGCGCAGGTTGATGGGATAGCGGTATTCGATGCCGTCCTTGTTCTTGAGCGCGGCCATGATGCAGAAGACGATGTTGACGATCGCTACCGCGAAAAACAGCAGGATGCCGATGAAGATGAACGTGAGGATGAAACTCACGATGTAGCCGATGACAACGAGAATCTGGAAGTTCAGGGCCTCGGTGGATTCCTTCTTCACGAAGGCGCTACGCGGACCGAAGATGAGCAGGACGAGTAGCGGGCCGATGAACCCCAGGAGGATCCCGGACAACTGGGCGAGCATGGCCCACGTGCGCTCGTCGGACTGCGACATGGGCGCCTCGCCACCGGCGGGCGGCGGCGGGGGCGGGGCTGGCGGTGTGGACATGGCTGCCTCCTTCGCGGGGTCCTTCGGCCCAATGTACGGCCCCGTGGCGGCTCATCCCGGATCGTGCGGAGGACAATCGGTCAGGTGTCGGTGCCTGTCGCGCTCATCGGGCCTCCTCCGGGGGCGGCCTGGGGCCTCTATCTCCACGTCCCCTACTGCTCGACGCGCTGCGGCTACTGCGACTTCAACACCTACACGGCCGAGGAGCTCGGGCCGGGCGTGAGCCGGGCGACCTACGCCGACACTCTCATCGGCGAGCTTCGTCTGGCCCGCCGGTCGCTCCCGGACGCACCGCCCCTCTCGACC
>CAINGG010000048.1 GCA_903848435.1 uncultured Actinomycetes bacterium
GGCGTCCTCAAGGTCCACCGCGCGCAGCGCCGTGAGCCCGCGCGTGGAAATGGCGAGGTTGATGCTGCGCCCCCGCTCGGCGCCCGCGGCACGCGGATCGTCGCGCCGTTCGTAGACGGTCACCTCATATCCGCGGCGGCCGAGCATGGTGGCCAAGAGCGCGCCGGTGAGGCCGGCCCCGATGATGGCGACGCGTTCGGTCATCTGGCTGCCTCCGATGGTCGAGTCTCCTGGCCGAGGAATACCTCAGCATTGCCGCCGAGTATGCGCGCACGCTGGTCTTCGGTCAGGAAGTCGGCATCGCGTACGACCCGACCCGAAGGGCGTTCGCCGAGTGGATAGGGATAGTCCGAGCCCAGCATGACCCGCTCGACGCCCATGGTCTCGACGAGCAGGCGCAGCGCACGCTCATCGAAGACGACGGAGTCGACGCTGAATCGGTCGAGGTACGCCGACGGGGGTTTCGCGGAGACGCCGACGAGATCCGGTCGTTGGTGCCAGGCGTTGTCCATGCGACCGATCCAGTAGGGGAAGGATCCGCCGCCGTGCGCGAAGCAGATGCGCAGATCGGCGCTGACACTGTCGAAGACGCCGCCGAGGATCATCGCCAGGATCGACAGATGGGTCTCGGCGGGCATGCCGACGAGCCACTGCGCCATCCAGCGGTCCAGCCGCTCTGACGACGGCATGTCCCAGGGATGGACGAAGACCGGCACTCCCTGGGCCGCGCAGTGCTGGAAGAACTCCACGACGCCTGGGTCGTCCAGGTCACGGTCGCCGACATGGTTGCCGATCTCGACACCCAGGTGCCCGGCATCGACGGCGCGATCCACCTCCGAGCACGCTGCATCGATGTCCTGCAGCGATACCTGGCAGAAGGGGAGCAGTCGCTCGGGCAGTTGGGCGCAGATCTCGAGCGTGAGGTCATTGAAGATGCGGGCCACCTTGGCGCCTGCGTCGGCCGACCGCGCGTACGAGAAGAAGACGGGAGTGGGGGAGACGACCTGAACGTCGATGCCGTCGGTATCCATGTCGGCGGCGCGTACCTGCGGATCCCAGCACTGGCTGGTGATGCGCCGGAACTCGCGATCGCCAATGAGGATCATCGCCTCGCGCTCGGATTCGATGCGCAGTCGGGGCCAGGGGGTGCTGTCTCCCGTGGCCTCGGCGAGATCGGGCCACCCGCGCGGGACGTCGTGCGAGTGGATGTCGATGACGGGCAAGCGATCAGCCCTTGCCCGGATGCACGTGGCCGCACGACGTGCAGGTGCGCGCGGATTCGTCGCCGTAGAACGCCTCGAAGATCGGCGGAAGGTCAGCGGCGATGTCGCGTACCTGCAACTCGACCTCATGCACCTTGGTGCCGCACTCGGGGCAGTACCACTGGAACTTCTCGAGGGTGCCCTCCTCGCGCGGGCGCTCGAAGACCAGGCCGATCGACCCGGCCTCGGGTCGCTGGGGGGAGTGCGGCATGAAGCGGGGCAGCACCCACATCTCGCCCTCGCGGATGTCGACGCGAGCGGGGCCGTCAGGTGTCATGACGTTGACGTGCATGTTGCCCCGGACCTGATAGAAGACCTCTTCGTAAGGATCGACATGGAAGTCGGTGCGCTGGTTGGGACCGCCGACCACCATGACGATGAAGTCATCGTGGCCCGGGAACATCTCCTTGTTGGCTACCGGAGGCTTGAGGTTCGGACCGTTCTCGGCGACCCATGCGTTGAAGTTCAATGTCTTGGTGATGTCGGACATGTCATGCCCCTTTCGCTTGTCGA
>CAINGG010000049.1 GCA_903848435.1 uncultured Actinomycetes bacterium
AGGTGCTGCACCCGGATGCCCTTCTGGCCCGTATCAAGGAAGTCCTTGATCGCGGACTTCTTCGCCCGGGCCACGATGTTTTCGAGCATGGCCCCGGAGTTGAAGTCCTTGAAGTAGAGGATCTCCTTGTCGCCGTTGGCGTAGGTCACCTCGAGGAAGCGATTGTCGTCATCTTCGGTGTACATCCGCTCGACAGCGCGCTGGATCATGTTGGCGCAGGTGGCCTCCAGCGAGTTGTCGTTTTCGGCGACGTCATCGGGGTGCAGCGGTAGGTCGGGCGTGAGGTACTTGCTCAGGATGTCGCGCGCCGACTCCGCATCCGGACGCTCGATCTTGATCTTCACGTCGAGGCGACCGGGGCGCAGGATGGCTGGGTCGATCATGTCCTCGCGGTTGGACGCACCGATGACGATGACATTTTCGAGTCCCTCTACTCCGTCGATCTCGCTCAGCAACTGCGGAACGATCGTGTTCTCGACGTCGCTGGACACCCCAGATCCGCGGGTGCGGAAGAGGGAGTCCATCTCGTCGAAGAACACGATGACCGGCATGCCCTCGGACGCCTTCTCGCGGGCCCGCTGGAAGACGAGACGGATATGGCGCTCGGTCTCGCCGACGTACTTGTTGAGCAGCTCAGGGCCCTTGATGTTGAGGAAGAACGAGCGGCCCTGCTCCTGCCCGGTGCGCTCGGCCACCTTCTTGGCCAGCGAATTGGCCACGGCCTTGGCGATGAGCGTCTTGCCGCACCCGGGAGGGCCGTAGAGCAAGATGCCCTTCGGTGGCGCAAGCCGGTGCTCGAGAAAGAGCTCGGGGTGGAGATAGGGCAGCTCGACGGCATCGCGAATGGCCTCGATCTGCCGACCCAGCCCGCCGATCGCGGTGTAGTCGACGTCGGGCACCTCCTCCAGCACGAGCTCCTCGACCTCGGACTTGGGAATGACCTCGAAGACATAGCCCGACCGCGGCTCCAGAAGCAGGGAGTCGCCGGCGCGCAGCACTCGGTCGCGTAATGGCTCGGCGAGGCTGACCACTCGCTCCTCGTCGGCGCGACCGATGACGAGGGCGCGATCTCCGTCAGCCAGCAACTCTTTCAGCATCACGATCTCGCCGAGGCGCTCGAACTCACGCACCCCCACGACATTGAGCGCCTCGTTGAGCATGACCTCCTGGCCTGGGCGTAGCCCCACGGCGTCGACATCCGGGCTCGCGATGACCCGCATCTTGCGACCGGCGACCGCGACATCGAGCGAGCCGTCATCGAGTCGCGCCAGGAAGACGCCGTAGCTACCGGGAGGCTCCGCGAGACGGTCGACCTCGGCCTTCAGGGCCACGATCTGCTCACGCGCATCGCGCAGGGTTGCCACGAGGCGGCCGTTGTGAGCCTGCGCGGCGGCAAGCTCGGATTCGAGGACGCGCAGGCGCTCCTCGGTACGGCCGGGCGTAGCGCCGCGGTCTTCCGGCTGGCCGGTCATGACCACCTCCTAGCCACGACCATACCCAGGGACGCCCGATCTTGCCGCTAGCCAGACTCCGAGGAGTCGCCGTAGGCCCCCTTGGCCGGCCGGGTACGCCGAGGCGGGAGCACGGTGCCCGGGGCCAGTCTGCGCGAGATCAGCAGGAATGCGGTGTGGCCGATCATGCGGTGGTCCGGACGCACGGCCAGCCCCTCGAGGTGCCACGTGCGAACGAGCGACTCTTCGGCCCGCGGCTCCGTCCAACAGCCGGTGACCCTGAGTGCCTCGGCCGTACGCGACAACTGGGTCGTCGTAGCGACGTAGCAGACCAGCACGCCACCGGGACGCACGAGCCGCGCCGCGATGTCGAGGTGCTCCCAAGGATCGAGCAGGTCGAGCACCATGGCGTCGTAGGTCCCATCCCCCGCCACCTCGCGCAGGTCCCCGACGCGCAAGTCCCAGGTGGCCGGCATGCCGTGGAACCACCGCTCGACGTTTTTGCGCGCGACCTCGGCGAAGTCGGCGCGACGCTCGCATGACACAACCGTGCCCGAAGGGCCGACGGCGGTGATGAGCGAACAACTGAGCGCTCCCGAGCCGGCCCCCGCCTCCAGCACCCGAGATCCCGGACGCAGTCCCGCGGCCATGACGATGCGCGCCGCCTCCTTGGGGTAGATGACGGCCGCTCCCCGCGGCATCGCCAGGACGAAGTCCTCGAGCTGGGACCGAAGGGCGACGTACGACGTACCACCCGTCGAGGCCACGACGATCCCCTCTGGTCGCCCGATCAGGTCGTCGTGCGCCAATGCGCCCTTGTGCGTGTGGAACGATCGCCCCGCCTCCAGCACGAGCGTGTGATGCCGCCCCTTGGGATCGGTCAACTGCACGATGTCGCCTTCGCGCATGATCTCCGGAGCGTCGTTCACGCGGCGAGGCTACCGACAGCAGGGACGTCTCCTCCCGCAAGGCGTGAACCCAGCACCGTGGTCTACCGTCGAGACATGAGCGAACCTGCCGTCGCACCGGCAGCTCGGGCGCGGGACTTGACCAAGGTCTACGGGGAGGGCGACACCCGTGTCGTGGCGCTCGACGGCGTCGACCTCGACATCGCGCCCGGTAGCTTCACGGCCATCATGGGTCCCTCGGGCTCAGGCAAATCCACCCTGATGCACTGCCTTGCGGGCCTGGATTCGACGACGTCCGGCGAGGTCTACATCGGTGATGTCCTCATCACCGGCCTGTCCGATCGTGCGCTCACCCGAGTGCGCCGCGACTCCGTCGGCTTCGTCTTTCAGTCCTTCAACCTGGTGCCGACTCTGACCGC
>CAINGG010000050.1 GCA_903848435.1 uncultured Actinomycetes bacterium
CCGACGCTCGGGAAGTCCAGCCAGATGTTGGCTCCCCGCAACCCTTCCGGGGCGGCTGCGATCAGGTAGCCGTGCTCGCTGGTCACCTGCACGCCCATGCGCTGCAGTCCGGAGACATGCATGTCGAGCCCGCGCGAGCCGATGTTGTCGCCGCCCGGCAGCGCGACATCGGCCTCGCCGCACCGTGACACCAGGGGGCCCAGGACGCAGATTGACGCGCGCATGCGCCGCACGAGGTCGTAGTCGGCACGGTGCTCGGGTCGCTCGGGCACGTCAATGGCCACGGTCGCGAGGGCCGCGTCGTAGTCGACCTGGCAGCCGAGCCGGCGGAGGAGCTCGGCCATGATCGCGACATCGAGGATGTCGGGTACCTCGTGCAGCACCGTCCGGCCCTGCGCCAGCAGCGCGGCGGCCATCAGCTTCAGGACGCTGTTCTTGGCCCCCGTGACCCGCACCGAGCCATCGAGTCGCGCTCCCCCCACGATGCGCACAGCGGTGTCCGGCCCCTCCATGCACGCCATGCTAGATACACCGGTCCGTGCCGTGGCAGGCGCATATGACCCACGTCCCCTAGGGTCGGGGGATGGTCAACCTCACGCGGATCTACACGCGCGCCGGCGACGACGGCAGCACCTCGCTCGGCGACATGTCACGCACGCGCAAGACCGACCTGCGACTGCAGGCCTATGCCGACGTGGATGAGGCGAATTCGGCCATCGGTGCAGCCCTCGCACTCGGGGCGCTGCCGCCTGACGTCGTTGACGTGCTCACGCGCATTCAAAATGACCTCTTCGATGTCGGCGCCGACCTGTGCAACCCGATCGTCCCGGACCCGGCCTATCCGCCACTGCGCGTGGTGCCCGCCGACGTGGAGCGACTGGAGCGCGAGTGCGATCGCTTCAATGAGCGACTGGAGCCGCTGCGCTCGTTCATCCTCCCGGGCGGATCACCCGGTGCCGCGCTCCTCCATGTCGCTCGCACGACGGTGCGCCGAGCCGAGCGCTCCACGTGGCGCGCCCTCGACGAATACGGCGAGGCCATGAATCCGCTCACCGCGGCCTACCTCAATCGGCTTTCGGACCTGCTCTTCATCCTGTCGCGCATCGCCAACCTTCCCGGCGGCGACGTGCTGTGGCAGCCGGGCGCATCACGCGCCGACTAGGCCGCGATGCCAGGCCGCTAGTCGAGTTGGCCTATTGCCCGCAGGCGCGCGCGTCCGCGGGCGGCAACCCGCGGATCGTCGGAGGCAGCATCGTCCTTCGCTCGCTCGGCGTCGATCTCCGACTCGAATTCCGCGGACTCGGCAAGAACCGTCACGCCCGCCTCGGTCACCGAGAGGTAGCCCCCGTCGACCGCGATGCGAAGGTCGTCCTCGCCCTCGCGCTCGACGCGCACCATGGCATCGTCGACGAGTTGGGCGACGAGCGGGATGTGGTGGGGCAGGATCCCGATATCGCCCGAGGTCGTACGGGTGAACAGGAAGGTCGCCTTGCCCGACCAGATCCTGCGCTCGACCGCGACGATAGAGACGTCCAGCTCCGCCATGTGCCTATGCCCTTCCTCTCAGCCCGCGCCCGACCTAGATCGTGACGCCGTAGCTCGCGGCCTTCTTGGCGAGGTCGTCGAGGCCGCCGATGAGGAAGAACGCCTGCTCGGGCACGTGGTCGAACTCGCCCTTGCAGAGGCGGTCGAACGCCTCGATGGTCTCCTTGACCGGCACCGTCGAACCAGGCTGGCCGGTGAACTGCTCGGCAGCCATCATGTTTTGGCTCAAGAAGCGCTCGATGCGCCGTGCACGTCCGACGAGCTGCTTGTCTTCCTCGGACAGCTCGTCGATGCCCAGGATGGCGATGATGTCCTGCAGGTCCTTGTAGCGCTGCAGGATGCGGATGACCTCCTGGGCGACGCGGTAGTGCTCCTCGCCGACGATGGCCGGGTCGAGAATCGTCGAGCTCGAGGCCAGCGGGTCGACGGCCGGGAAGATGCCCTTGGAGAAGACCTTGCGGGAGAGCTCGGTCGTGGCATCGAGGTGCGCGAAGGTCGTCGCCGGTGCGGGGTCGGTGTAGTCGTCAGCGGGCACGTAGACGGCCTGCATGGACGTGATGGACCGGCCTCCGACAGACGTGATGCGCTCCTGGAGCTCGCCCATCTCGTCGGCCAGCGTCGGCTGGTAGCCCACGGCTGAGGGCATGCGGCCCAGCAGCGTGGAGACCTCGGAGCCCGCCTGCGTGAAGCGGAAGATGTTGTCGATGAACAGGAGCACGTCCTGCTTTTGCACGTCGCGGAAGTACTCGGCCATCGTCAGGGCCGACAGGGCGACGCGCATACGGGTGCCGGGCGGCTCGTCCATCTGGCCGAACACCAGTGCGGTGTCCTTGAGCACGTTGGCGTCCTCGAGCTCGACCCACAGGTCGTTGCCCTCGCGGGTGCGCTCGCCCACGCCGGCGAACACCGAAGTGCCACCGAAGTTGCGGGCGATGCGATTGATCATCTCCTGGATGAGCACCGTCTTGCCAACGCCGGCACCGCCGAACAGGGCGATCTTGCCGCCGCGCACGTAGGGCGTGAGCAGGTCGACGACCTTCAGGCCCGTCTCGAGCATCTCGGTGCGAGGCTCGAGCTCGTCGAATGCGGGCGGGGGACGGTGAATCGGCCAGCGCTGGAAGTCGGCGCCGTAGCCCGGATCATCGAGGCACTGTCCCAGCGAATTCCACACGTGGCCCTTGACGCCATCGCCGACGGGGACCGAGATGGGACCGCCGGTGTCGGTGACCTCGGCGCCGCGCACCAGGCCATCGGTCGGCTGCATCGAGATGGTGCGCACGAGGCTGTCACCCAGGTGCTGGGCGACCTCGAGCGTGAGCATCTTGGCCATCGGGCCATAGGAGATGTCGACATGCAGGGCGTTGAACAGCTCGGGCACCGAGCCACGCGGGAACTCCACGTCGACGACGGGTCCGGTGATGCGGACGACCCGCCCAGCCTTGTCACGCGCGCTGGTGGTGGTGTCGCTCTCTTGGATGGCGGTCATGATCCTCTTCGCTTCCTCGTGATCTAACTTGCTGCCTCGGCGAGAGCGTTCGCTCCGCCAACGATTTCACTGATTTCCTGGGTGATCTGTGCCTGTCGCTCGCGATTGGCCATCAAGGTGAGCACCTTGATGAGGTCGTCCGCATTGTCGGTCGCCGCCTTCATGGCGCGCCGACGGCTGGCTGACTCCGATGCGGAGGACTCGAGCAGGGCCGAGAAGATCCGCGTGGCGATATAGCGCGGGAGCAGAGAGTCGAAGAGCGTGTTGGCGTCGGGCTCGAAGGAGAACAGGGTTCGCGGACCGGACGACTCCTCCTCGACGTACTCCACCTCCATCGGCGCGATGCGCCGTGCCTCGGCGTGCTGGGTGAGCATCGACCGGAACTCGGTGAACACCAGGTGGAGCTCGTCGACTCCCAAGATGCCGTCGTCGCCCGGGTCGTCGCCCACGTCGTCGGCTCCCGACATGAAGGCGGCGACCAGGAAGTCGGCGACCTCCTGGGCGTGCTCGTAGGTGGGCTTCTCGGAGATGCCGGTCCAGGACTTGGTGATGGTCCAGTTGCGGAAGCTGAAGTAGCTCAGCGCCTTGCGGCCGATGACGTAGAGGACCGGGGTCTTGCCCTCCTTGCGCAGCAAGGCCATGAGCTCCTCGGCCTGGCGCAGGACGTTGGCGTTGTAGCCACCGCAGAGACCGCGATCAGAGGAGACCACCAGCACGCCCGCACGCTTGGGCTCCGCGCGAGGGACGAGCAGCGGGTGATCGAGCGCCGACTCAGCCGCGAGGTTGGACAGCATGTTGGTGATCTCCGCTGAGTAGGGGCGCGCGGCCTCCACTCGGGCCTGCGCCTTGGCGATCCGCGACGTCGCAATGAGCTCCTGGGCGCGAGTGATCTTCTTGATCGACTCGGCGGAGCGAATGCGGCCGCGAAGCTCGCGTAGGGTCGCTGCCATTACTTCTTCTTCGGAGCCGGCTTGCGCACCTGCACGGATTCCTTCTCGACGTCGGCCTCGTCCATCGCCTCGACCTGCTCATCAGGGATGACCGAGCTGCCGTCGGATGTCGCGAAGCCCTTCTTGAAGTCGTTGACCGCCTCCACCAGCTGATGCTCGGTCTCCTCGCTCAGCTTCTGGGAATCCCGAATCTCGGCCAGGATCGCCCCGCGGGAGGCCTTGATGTGCTCGATGAATTCCGTCTCGAACCGCGAGACATCGGCCACCGGCACCGAGTCGAGGTGGCCGCGCGTGCCGAGCCAGATGGCCACGACCTGGTCCTCGACAGGCATCGGGGTGTACTGCGGCTGCTTGAGCAGCTCCACGAGCCGAGCACCGCGCTCGAGCTGCGCCTTGGAGACCTCATCGAGGTCGGAGGCGAACGCCGCGAAGGCCTCGAGCTCGCGGTACTGCGACAAGTCGAGGCGCAGGGAGCCGGCGACCTCCTTCATCGCCTTGATCTGCGCGGCACCTCCGACACGGGAGACCGAGACGCCGACGTTGATGGCCGGTCGGACGCCCTGGTTGAACAGGTCGGTCTCGAGGAAGCACTGGCCGTCGGTGATCGAGATGACGTTGGTCGGGATATAGGCCGAGATGTCATTGGCCTTGGTCTCGATGATGGGCAGGCCGGTCATCGATCCGGCACCGAGCTCGTCCGAGAGCTTGGCGCAGCGCTCGAGAAGGCGCGAGTGCAGGTAGAAGACATCGCCGGGGTAGGCCTCGCGACCCGGGGGACGCCGCAGGAGGAGCGAGATCGCGCGGTAGGCCTCCGCGTGCTTGGTCAGGTCATCGAACACGATGAGGACGTGCTTGCCCTGGTACATCCAGTGCTGGCCGATGGCCGAGCCGGTGTAGGGGGCGAGGTACTTGAATCCGGCCGGATCAGAGGCGGGAGCCGCAACGATGGTGGTGTACTCCATCGCGCCGCCCTCCTCGAGGGCGCGACGCACGCTGGCAATCGTGGTGCCCTTCTGGCCAACGGCGACGTAGACGCAGCGCACCTGCTTATTGGGATCACCCGTCTCCCAGTTCTGCCGCTGGTTGAGGATGGTGTCGACGCACACGGCCGTCTTGCCGGTCTTGCGGTCGCCGATGATGAGCTGACGCTGGCCGCGACCGATCGGGGTCATGGCGTCGATCGCCTTGATACCGGTCTGGAGGGGCTCGTGTACGCCCTGGCGCTGCACGACCGATGGAGCCTGCAGCTCGAGCGGGCGGCGAGCCTCCGAGGTGATCTCGCCGCGGCCGTCGATCGGCTCACCGAGCGGGTTGACCACGCGACCGAGGAAGTCGTCACCCACGGGCACGGAGAGGACCTCGCCCGTGCGACGCACGGACTGCCCCTCTTCGATCTTCTCGAAGTCACCGAGGATGACCGCGCCGATGCTGTGCTCGTCGAGGTTGAGCGCCATTCCCATGACGCCCCCGGGGAACTCGAGCAGCTCCTGGGCCATCACGGTGGGCAGGCCCTCGACGTGGGCGATGCCATCGCCCGCGTCGATCACCACGCCCACCTCTTCGCGACCCGTGCCGACCTCGAGGCTCGAGACGTAGTTCTCGATGGCGCCCTGGATGTCCTGAGCGGAGATTGTCAACTCTGCCATGGTTCTTCGTCTTCCTCTTTGTCTTAGTGGTTGGCTAGTCGGGTACCGCTAGTCGGGCAGTTTCGTCGCGGCCGCGGCCAGCCGAGATGAGAGCGTTCCATCGATGACCTCGTCGCCCACGGCGACCGAGAGTCCACCGAGCAGTCGTGGATCCACCGTGAGGTGCACGGACACAGGGTGGCGGTAGATGCGCGCGAGCACGTCGGTGAGTCGACGACGCTGCTCGGCGGTGAGATCGGCGGCGGCACTGACCTGGGCGACGATCTCACCCTGCCGCGCCACCGAGAGTTCGGCCACCTCCTCGACGGCGTCATCTGCGCGCTGTCCGTGCAGGAGTTCGACGGTCTGCGCCAGCAGCGCGGCC
>CAINGG010000051.1 GCA_903848435.1 uncultured Actinomycetes bacterium
CCGAGGATCACGCCGGCGTTGCCACGCGCGTCGGCAAGCCCTCGCGCAGCGGCATCGAGGGCCTCGGGCCACGATGCGACGCGGAGCTCGCCGTCCTCGCGCACCAGCGGGGTCTCGATGCGGCCATCGGTCGCGTAGATGAAGGCGAAGCGACCCTTGTCGCAGTTCCACTCCTCGTTGACCTCGGGGTCATCCCAGGCCAGGCGCCGCGTGACCACACCACGGCGTACGTCAGTGCGAAGGGCGCAGCCGGAGGCGCAGTGCTCGCAGGCGGTCGGCGTCGACACGAGGTCGAACGGCCGCGAACGGAAGCGATAAAGAGAACTGGTGAGCGCGCCCACCGGGCAGATCTGAATCGTGTTGCCGGAGTAATACGAGTCGAATGGCGCGTCTGGGCCGATGCCGACCTGCTGCTGGGCACCCCGCTCGAGGAGTTCGAGCATCGGGTCGCCGGCGATCTGCTCGGCAAAGCGGGTGCAGCGCGCGCACGAGACGCAGCGCTCGCGATCGAGCAGGATCTGGGCGCTGACATTGATGGGCTTGGGGAAGGTGCGGCGCTTCTCCTCGAAGCGGGCCACGGGCTGACCGGCCGTCATCGCCTGGTTTTGCAGCGGGCACTCCCCGCCCTTGTCGCAGACGGGGCAGTCGAGAGGGTGATTGAGGAGCAGGAACTCCATCACTCCCTCCTGCGCCTCATCGGCCATCTCCGACGTGCGCTGGGTCTTGATGACCATCCCGTCGGTGACCGTGATTGCGCACGCGGGCTGAGGCTTGCCCTGGCCCTCGATCTCGATCAGGCACATGCGGCATGCCGCGACCGGGTCGAGGAGCGGGTGATCGCAAAATCGCGGGATCTCGATGCCCATGAGTTCGGCCACGCGGATGACAAGCATGCCCTTGGGCACGCGAACGTCGATCCCGTCGACGGTCACGGTGACGACGTCGACGGGCTGGACGGCAGCCTGCTGGGGCGCGAGGGTCATCGGGCCGCCATCTCGGTGAAGAGGTAGCCCGCGGCCGGCGGGTAGGTCTCGTCGACCGGGGTGTGCGTGGCAGCGACGAACTCGTCGCGGAAGTACTTCATGGCCGCGGGGTAGGGCGTCGCGGCAGCATCGCCGAGGGCGCAGAACGACCGGCCCATGATGTTGGAGCAGACCTGCTCGAGCAGCTCCATGTCGGGATCGGTGCCGGCGCCGTGCTCGAAGCGCTCCAGCACCCCGGTGATCCAGTAGGTGCCCTCGCGGCACGGCGTGCACTTGCCGCACGACTCGTGCTTGTAGAACTCCAGCCACCGGGTGACGGCCTTGACGACGCTGATCGTGTTGTTGAAGACCATGGGAGTGCCGGTGCCGAGCATCGTGCCCGCCTCGACCATGGCCTCGTAGGTGAGCGGGGTGTCGAGGTGATCGGCGGTGAGCATCGGCACGGACGAGCCACCGGGGATCCAGAACTTGACCGAGCCGTCGCCGCCGCGCACGCCTCCGGCGTAGTCGAGAAGCTCGCGCATCGTGATGCCGAGGGGCGCTTCGTAGATGCCGGGACGGTTGACGTGGCCGGATACGGCGAAGACCTTGAACCCGGGCGACTTCTCGGTGCCGAATTGGCGGAACCACTCGACCCCGTTGTTGATGATCCACGGGATATTGGCGATCGTCTCGACGTTGTTGACGACCGTCGGCGCCGAATACAGGCCATGCGTGGCGGGGAAGGGCGGCTTGAGGCGGGGCTGGCCGCGACGGCCCTCGAGTGAGTCGAGAAGCGCCGTCTCCTCGCCGCAGATGTAGGCGCCGGCGCCCGAGTGGACCGTGACCTTGAGGCTGTAGCCGGAGCCCTGGATGTTGTCGCCGATGAGCCCGGCCTGCTCTGCCTCGCGTACGGCGGCAGCAACGCGCCGGATGGCCTGCGGGACCTCGCCGCGGATGTAGATGAAGGCGTGATGGGCACGGATCGCGTAGGAGGAGATGATGACGCCCTCGAGCAAGGCATGCGGGTTGGCCATCATGATCGGCACGTCCTTGCACGCACCCGGCTCCGACTCGTCGGCGTTGACCACGAGGTAGTGCGGCTTGCCGTCGTTCTGCGGGACGAAGCTCCACTTCAGGCCCGTCGGGAAGCCCGCGCCGCCGCGACCGCGCAGGCCGGTGTCCTTGACGGTGCCGATGATGGCGTCAGGGTCCATCGCGAGGGCCTTGGGCAGTGCGCGGTAGCCGCCGTGCCGGCGATAGCCCTCGAGCGTGAAGTAGTCCGGGACATCCCAGTGCGCGGTGATGACGGGGGTCAGCGGTGTCATGACGGGCTCCCTGCCGGTGCTGGCGGGGCGGACATGCCCCGCTCCTTTGCGACGATGAGGCCCGCACGCATGATGTCGTCGGCCTCACCGCCTTCGCCCGCGAGCCCGTCATCGGGGAAGGCAAGTGTGTGCTCGGTCGCCTGGAAGTCGCGGATGGCCGGGCCGCGCGTCGACACGACGGTCTCGCCGCGTGCCAAGCGGTCGATGACGTCGACCGCGCTGGCCGGAGTCTGGCAGTCCATGAACTCCCAGTCGACGGTCATGACCGGCGCGTGCGTGCAGGCTGCCTGGCACTCGATGCGCTCCAGCCAGAAGGTCCCGTCGACATCCGTCTGGTTGTGACCGGCGCCCAGTCGCTCGGACACGGCGTCATAGACAGCGTCGCCGCCCAGCAAGGCACACAGCGTGTTGGTGCAGATGCCGATGTGGTGCTTGCCGACCGGACTGCGCTTGTACATCGTGTAGAAGGTGGCCACGGCGTTGACCTCGGCCGTGGTGAGGTCGAGGACCTCGGCGCACATCTGGATGCCCTCGGTGGTGACCTCGTCCTGCACGCTCTGAGCCAGGTGGAGCAGCGGCATGATCGCCGAGCGCTTGTCGGGGTAGCGGTGCGTGATGCCGACCATGCTGGCCCGGGTCTCCTCGGTGAGTGGGTTCATCGATCGACACCCCCCATCACCGGATCGATGCTGGCCACGGCGGCGATGACGTCGGAGACCATGCTGCCGTCGCACATCGCAGCGGTGGACTGAAGGTTGTTGAACGACGGCTCGCGGAAGTGCACGCGGTAGGGCCGGGTGCCACCGGTGCTCACCACGTGGGCGCCGAGCTCGCCCCGGGGTGACTCGATGGCGGCGTAGACCTGGCCGGAAGGCACGCGGAAGCCCTCGGTGACGAGCTTGAAGTGATGGATCAGTGCCTCCATCGACTCCGTCATGATCTCCTTGATGTGCTCCGGCGAATTGCCCTGACCGTCGCTGCCGATCGACAGTCGTGCGGGCCAGCCGATCTTCTTGTCTTCGATCATCACTGGGCCGGGGCGCAACCGATCGAGTGCCTGCTCGACGATCTTGATCGACTGGTGCATCTCGCCGATGCGGATGAGGAAGCGGCCGTAGACATCGCACGTGTCGGTGGTCTGCACCTCGAACTCGTAGTTCTCATAGCCGCAGTAGGGCTGCGACTTGCGCAGGTCGTGGGGCAGGCCGGTCGAGCGCAGGATCGGGCCCGTGATGCCCAGGGCCATGCACGAGGCGAGGTCGAGGTAGCCGATGCCGACGGTGCGCCCCATCCAGATGGAGTTATCGACGAGGAGGTCGCTGGTGTCCTTGAGG
>CAINGG010000052.1 GCA_903848435.1 uncultured Actinomycetes bacterium
CGCGGCGGCCACGACTACCGCAAGCTCTACGCCGCCTACAAGGCAGCCGTCGAGACCACCGGACAGCCGACGGTCATCCTGGCCAAGACGATCAAGGGCTACACCCTCGGCTCGCACTTCGAGGGCCGCAATGCGACGCACCAGATGAAGAAGCTGTCGCTGGACGACCTCAAGGGATTCCGCGACCGCCTGTTGATCCCCATCTCCGACGAGCAGCTCGGCGACGGCTACTCCCCGCCCTACTACCACCCCGGACCCGACAGCGAGGCCTACGTCTACATGCTCGACCGGCGCCGACGCCTCGGCGGCTCAGTGCCGGAGCGACGTACCCGCGCCCGCTCCCTTCCGTTGCCCAGCACCGACGACTTCGAGGTCGTCCGGCGCGGCTCCGGCAAGCAGGCGGTCGCCACCACCATGGCGTTCGTCCGCCTGCTCAAGGACCTCATGCGCGACAAGGAGCTCGGCGCCAGGTTCGTCCCGATCATCCCCGACGAGGCACGCACGTTCGGCATGGACTCGCTCTTCCCCACGGCCAAGATCTACAACCCTGCCGGGCACGGCTACATCTCCGTCGACCGCGAGCTCGTCCTGAATTACCAGGAGGCCAAGGACGGCCAGATCCTGCACGAGGGCATCAACGAGGCCGGCTCCGTGGCGTCCTTCATCGCTGCCGGCACGTCGTACTCCACCCACGGCGAGCCGATGATCCCCGTCTACATCTTCTACTCGATGTTCGGCTTCCAGCGCACGGGCGATGCCTTCTGGCAGGCGATGGACCAGATGACCCGCGGGTTTGTCCTTGGTGCCACGGCCGGTCGCACGACCCTCAACGGCGAGGGACTGCAGCATGAGGATGGCCACTCGCAGTTGCTGGCGTCGACCAATCCGGGCGTCGTCGCCTACGACCCCGCCTTCGGCTACGAGCTCGGGCACATCGTCGCCGACGGCCTTCGCCGCATGTACGGCGATCAGTCCGAGGACGTCTTCTACTACCTGACCGTCTACAACGAGCCCTACGTCCAGCCGGCCGAGCCGGACGGCGTCGACGTCGACGGCATCCTGCGGGGCATGCACCTGGTCTCGCCCGGAGAGGGCGAGTTGCCGCGCGCGCAACTGCTGGCATCCGGGGTGGCGGTCAACTGGGCACTGGAGGCCCAGCAGATCCTGCGTCGAGACTGGAGCATCGAGTCCGATGTCTGGTCGGTGACGTCCTGGAACGAGTTGCGCCGCGACGGTCTCGACGCCGATCGCTGGAACCTTCTCAATCCCCTCGAGACGGCACGAGTGCCCTACGTCACGTCCCGACTGGAGGGCCGCGGAGGCCCCGTCGTCGGAGTCTCGGACTGGATGCGCGCCGTGCAGGACCAGATTCGCAACTGGGTGCCGGTCGATTACGTCACCCTCGGCACCGACGGCTGGGGCATGTCCGACACGCGCGGCGCACTGCGCCGTCACTTCCTCGTCGACGCAGAGTCCATCGTCGTCGCAACGCTGACCGCGCTTGCCGAGCGCGGAGAGGTCGAGCGCGACGCCATTGCCAAGGCGATCGACCGCTACCAACTGCTCGATCCGGCAGCGGCTGATGCGGGCAACACCGAGGGATCCGGATGAGCGACGATCCCAAGCGCTTCCTGCGCTACCTCGAGGCCGAGCGCAAGGCGTCCCTGCTCTACCGCTCGCTCGCGGACATGAGCACTGGCGATCGGCGCGAGGCCCTGCTCGAACTCGCCGCGATGGAAGACGAGCACGCCGCCCACTGGGTGGCCAAGCTCGAGGAGTCCGGCGTCGCCGTGCCGCCGGCGCCGAGTTCCCTCGACCCGGACGACGCCGCGATGGTCGCCCGGGCGCGCGCCGCAGGCATGGACGACGTCCTGGCCCACCTCGAGGAGGCCGAGGGAGCCGACGCCGGGATGTACGACCAGGAGCCCGCTGCGCCCGCCAAGATGTCAGCCGACGAGCGGGAACATGCCGAGGTCTTCCGCCGGCTGCGCTCGCATGAGCCCGCGACCGCCGCTGTCGAGCGTGGGGTGATCACCGCCGACGGCGGTGTCGACTTCGGCGAACGCTGGCACCGCGTCGATACGTCGGGTGCCGTGCGCGCAGCCATCTTCGGGATCAGCGACGGTCTTGTCTCCAACACCGCCCTGGTCATGGGCTTCGCGGGCTCCGGCGTCGATCGCGGGGTCGTCCTCTTCGCCGGCATCGCGGGCCTGCTCGCCGGGGCGTTCTCCATGGCGGCAGGCGAGTATGTCAGCGTCGCCAGCCAGCGTGACCTGTTCAAGCGCGAGATCGACATGGAGGCGCAGGAGCTCGCCAACAAGCCCGAGGAAGAGCGCAAGGAACTCGAGCTCATCTTCCGCGCGAAGGGCATGGACCGCGCCACGGCCAAGGCGGCCGCCGATCGCATCTTCGCCGACCCCAAGGCAGCCCTCGACACCCTGGCGCGCGAGGAGCTCGGCCTCAACCCCGACGAACTCGGCAACCCGATCAAGGTCGCGCTGTTCAGCTTCCTGGCCTTCGCCGTCGGCGCCTTCGTCGTGGTGCTGCCCTATCTCTTCACCGGGGGTACGACCGCCATGATGATCGCCATCGCGCTGTCGGCGATCGCCATGCTCGTCGTCGGCGGACTCGTCGGTCGATTCTCCGGGCGCGGAGTCGTCCCAGCGGCCCTTCGACAACTTCTCGTCGGCGCCCTCGCCGCGGGCGTGACCTTCATCATCGGCCGGATCATCGGCGACCTCACCGGACTCAGCAGCACCGGACTTGGCTAGTGCTGCGTCCTACTTGGGAGTAGGAGCGCAACCCCGATAGGTTGCCGACGTGCTCGTCGTCGTGGCGCCCGGGCAGGGCGCCCAATCCCCCGGCTTCCTCACGCCGTGGCTTGACGTCCCCGGGGTCGCGGCGCGCCTCGACTGGCTGTCAGCCGTCAGCGGCGTCGACCTCATCGAGCACGGCACCCGATCCGACGCCGACACCATCCGCGACACCGCCGTCGCCCAGCCCCTGCTCGTCGGGGCCGGCCTGGTCACCCTGCTCTCGCTCTTCCCGCATCCCGCCGAGGCGTTCGGCAAGGTCGCGGTGGGCGCCGGTCACTCGGTCGGCGAGATCACAGCGGCCGCAGCGGCCGGGGTGCTCACGGCCGAGCAGGCCATGGTCTTCGTGCGCGAGCGCGGGCGGGCTATGGCACAGGCGGCTGCAGCAACGCCGACCGGCATGAGCGCCGTACTCGGCGGCGAGGCCGACGCCGTGATCGCAGCCGCGGAGGCACTCGGACTCACTCCCGCCAACATCAATGGCGCGGGCCAGATCGTGGTCGCAGGCGAACTCGACGCTCTCGCGGCGTTCGCCGACAACCCCCCTGAGAAGGCGCGCGTTCGTGCACTGGAGGTCGCCGGCGCCTTCCACACGCGCTTCATGGCACCGGCCGTCGACGTGCTTGCCGGATACGCGCGAGCCATCTCGACCCACGATTCGCGGATCCAATTGCTCTCCAACGCCGACGGACAGGTCGTCCACGACGGGCGGCAGGTCCTGGCCCGGATCGTGGCCCAGGTGAGCCGACCGGTGCGCTGGGACCTGTGCATGGCCGCGATGGCGGACCTCGGCGTCACCGCGATGATCGAGATCCCGCCCGCTGGCACCCTGACCGGCCTGGCCAAGCGCGCCCTACCCGGCGTCGAAACCCTGGCTCTCAACACGCCCGATGACCTTCCCGCCGCCTGGGACCTCATCGCACGCCACGGCGCGTCCAGCGCCGTCGCCGGAGCACCCACCTGGCGCCTGGTCGTTGCGCCGCTCAAGGGGATCTTCACGCTCGCCGACGCCCCTGCGGGCGCGGGCGCGCGCCTCGACCCAGGGACGCGCGTCGGCACCATCGCCAGCCTGCGCGACACCGTCGACGTCGTGGCACCTCACGGCGGCACCGTCGTGGAATGGCTTGTCGAAGACGGCGATCCTGTCTCCCCCGGACAGCCGCTGGTCCGTCTCCACCCCGCCCACGAGGAGGCGCTCGCATGACCGCTCGCATTACTGCGACAACCGGCGCGCCGTACGCGCGCATCATGGCTGTCGGCAGCTACCGCCCCGAGCGTGTGGTGACCAACGAGGAGGTCTGCAAGCGCATCGACTCGACCGATGAGTGGATTCGCGAGCGCTCCGGCATCGTCGAGCGTCGTTACGCAGCTCCCGACGAGAGCGTCGTCGACCTTGCCGTCGCGGCCGCCGAGAAGGCGCTCGCGGCCGCGGGGATCACCCCCGACGAGGTCGGGTTCGTCCTGGTGGCCACGGTCACGCACCCTTACCAAACTCCGTCGGCCGCCTCCGACGTCGCCTACCGCATCGGGGCTGTCAACGCAGCGGCCACCGACATCAGCTCCGCGTGCGCGGGCTTCTGCTACGGCCTGGCCATGGCACAGGACATGGTGCGC
>CAINGG010000053.1 GCA_903848435.1 uncultured Actinomycetes bacterium
CCGCTTCCGCCGATGATTGCCCGGCCAATGCGCCCGTCCGGGGCCTGCTCAAGGGACGGTTGGAGGGGGACGACGGCGTCTTCGGCCATGTCTACAACAGCACGGGCGACACTCTGTGGGTCTGGAGCCAGGTCAAGGACTCGCCGACTCCGTGCCGTCTGGCCCCGGGCAAGGGCGCAAGTTTTGCATCGGACTCAGTCGAGGTCGAGTCCAAGGATGCCGCGTGGGTCCCGCCCCGCAAGGAGGCGCAAAGCGAGGGGGATCTCTCGCGCATCGATCGCTTCTGGATTCTCGTCACAGGCTCGGCCGAAGCGACCGCACCGGGGGTTGCAGTCGGCCTTGTCGATCCCCTCATGGCTCGCCCAGACGCGGTATCGATCTACCGCAGTCCGGGAGGAGGCACGTGTGCGTCGGACAACGTGGCGCTCTACACGGGAGGCCTGAGTGAAAACCGGGAGTACCGGTTGAAGGGCAATTCCCAAGGGAGTGTCCTCGTGAAGCGGCTCTCGGATAGCAAGGAGATCGCTCGCGAGTGGATGCCGGGAAACACCGATACGGATGACTGGGCGCGCCTGGACTTGTACGTCGAATCGATTGGGAGTTGTTGATGAGAATTCACGTGGTCGCCGGACTTGTCGCCGGCCTTGTGCTAGTGGGATGTGGCTCGACCGGTGGGTCTGGAGAATCATCGGTCTCTGTGGACTCCAGCAGCGTCGCGGGCGCGCCAGCGGCGTCGACTGACGACTGCGCCGCCGACTCCCCCGTTCGTGGGCTCTTGAAGGGGAAGCTGGACAGCGACGACGGCGTCTTCGGCCACGTCTACAACAGGACGCCCAACACCCTGTGGGTGTGGAGTGAGTGGAAGGATGCCACGGCGCCGTGTCGCCTCTTGCCCGGCCAGGGAGCGAGTTTCGCTGCTAAGACGGGAGAGCCCGAGTCGGCCAGCCGCTACGCTCCGTGGCGAATCGCGCCGAGTCAGGGTCAGGGCGATGACGCGGGGGCTCTCTGGCTCTTGGTGACCGCGGCCAACGACTCGAGTTCGCCGGGGGTCGCGCTGAAACTGTATGACCCCACGTGGTGGGGCTATCCCTCAGTCAAGTCCCGTTATCGAACGGCAAGTGGAGGGAAGTGCGGAAGCGACGCATTCCTGGATACGGGTGATCTCAAGGAGAACGCTGAGTACCGGCTCAAGGGTGATGAGCAGGGCAGTGTCCTGGTCAAGCGGCTCGCGGATAGCAAGGAGATCGCTCGCGAGTGGATGCCGGGAAACACCAACACGGATGACTGGGCACGCATCGACCTGAATGTCGAGTCGATCGGGAAGTGCTTGTGAAGGCTCTGATGGTCGCCGGTATTGCCGCGGGTGTGGTGCTCGCGGGTTGCGGATCGTCAGGTGGGTCCGGAGGGTCGGCTTCACCTGCCCCGGTTGACTCAGCTGCTGTGCCGGGGGAGGTGGCGCGGGAGATTCCGGAGTGCCCTGCAAACTCCCCCGTACGCGGCCCGCTACTGGACAAGTTGGAGAAGTACAACGGCGTCTTCGGACACGTGTACAACCAGACCAGAGACAGGATCACCATCATCAGCCAGGAGGGTGACGACTGTTGGCTCGACCCTGGCAAGGGCGCGAGCTACGCCGGGACAACGGACCTGAACAAGGGTGAGCGGAGATTTTCGTCCACCTACGCCCCCTGGCGCCCGAGTACCGTGGACGGCGGAGATGGAGAGACGTGGCTGTGGATGCTGGTCACGCCCTACCCCGATTATGGGGTGAGCGGCATGGCTATCGGTATCGAAGATCCGCGGGCAGGATGGCCCTCTGCCGGGTCTATCTATCGTGAGTCCAATGGTCGCGTGTGCAAGAAGGACGACGTACTCCTCCAGACGAATGGCCTCTCGGAAGGCGGCGAGTATCGGCTGAGTGGAAGTTCCCAGGGCAGTGTCTTGGTGAAGCGGCTTGAGGACAGCGAGCCCATAGCCCGCGAGTGGATGCCCGGCCACACCAACACGGATGACTGGGCGCGCATCGACCTCTACATCGAGAGGGTGCCCACCAATTGCGTCCGGTAATGCAGCCACTGCTGATCGCCGGCCTTGCCGTGGGTCTGGCGCTGTCCGGCTGCGGATCGGCGGGCCGGTCCGGGGAGTCGTCCGCGCCCGTGGAGTCCGTGAGCGCCTCCGGCGAGGTGGTCGGGGGAAGTGGAATCGTCAAGGAGTGCCCTGAGGGGCATCCGGCTCGGGGTGTCTTGTCAGCCGTCACATTCCCGGGCCGCTCGTCGGCAGCCCACGACGGGGTTGTGGGGACGATCTACAACGACACCGACCACACCATAGACGTGGATTCAGACGGCACTGGCGAGATCAGCTGCTTCCTGAATCCCGGTCGGAACACCATGTTCGCGGGTTCGATGGGTGTGCGTGAGAGCCGGTCGGTGCACATGCCACATGAGGTCAAGGAGGCAAGCGAGATGTTCTGGCTTTACCTGTCTGCGCGTATGCACCAGGGCGTCACGGCGGTGGGCTTCCTGGATCCCAATCGAGGTGAGCCCCAGGTCTTTGCTTCACAGCGTGTGAGCAACCTGTACAGTGCCTGTCCACCGGATGAGAAACCCACCTCGACCGGTGAGATGGAGCAGGCATCGCACGAGGCCCTGACTGGCGATGCGATTGGTGCTCTCTGGATCGAGAGGCTGCGCGATGACAAGAATGTTGCGCGGCAGGGCACGGGTTGGGACGGTTGGGCCGTCAACGATTGGGCTCGGATCGATCTACGAGTGTACGAGCTCGGAAGCTGCTGACATGCGAGCCGTGACGACTGCACTGGCAATGACGACTGTGCTGGCCCTCGCTGGTTGCGGCGGATCCGGTAGCTCGGCGGATCCCATGGCATCCCTGCAGTCCGCGACCGCTGACGGTGGGGTCGCGGGCGATCGCCGATGCCCTGAGGGTCCACCCCCCACGGGGCGCCTTCAAAACAACCCGTCCGGTGCGGATAAGAATGACGGGGTCGTCGGCGCCATCTACAACGACAGTCCAAAGCCGATCGGCATCAAGGTCAAAGACCACCGCGATGACCCGTGCCGCCTCGATCCCGGTAGCCGGGCGGCATACATGGGAGTGGACTCCGTTGTCATCCAGTTTTTCGCGGGCGATTCCTACCCCGACCCGTATTCGGAGTTACAGGTGACCGATCCCTTCTGGGGAAGACCGTCCGTGAGCCTTGAGGGCCCCATGAACTGTGGTCGTCGCGGTGGCTACAACGTAGACGGAATGAAGGAGGGCACCGGCTCCACTCTCGGCGACGCAGCCGGAGCCGGAGTCGTCGAGGTCAGCCGGTTGAACGATGACAAGAACACAGCGATCGCGTGGACCGGGGTGAGCTCGGCCGGAGACTGGGCCCGCATCGACGTCCGGGTGAAGTCGGCCCCCGTCTGCAAATAGTCGCCACTCACGTCGCGTGCCGATCCAAACGTCGTGACCGTGTTCGGTTATCTCTCGTGGAACCGCGGTCTGTATAGGGCGCGTCGTATCGTCATGGCCGTGAGATACGCCGCTATCCCTGCCGTCGCCGTCCTCGCTCTCACCGGCTGCGGCTCGGCACAGACGTCGGCGCCGGCTGCATCACTGGAGACTGCCTCCCAGTCAGGCGCGGTGGCATCGGCCGACGCGTGTCCGGCCAACTCCCCAGTGCGCGGCATCCTCAAGGGCGAACTCGATGGCAACGACGGCGTTCTCGGACATGTCTACAACCGGACAGGTGCCGCCGTGTGGCTGTGGAGCGAACGGAAGTCGGACGCGTCACCATGCCGACTCGAACCCGGCGCGGGCGCGAGCTTTGCCTCGCGAATGGATCATCGGCCGCCCATGGGCGCCGATTGGGACGCGTTCGCTTCGTGGCGCCCACGCGTGAATGAGGCGGAGCCCAACACCTCGTACTGGATCTTGGTCACCCCGTCGCCGGACGCCGCGTCTGGGGGCATCGCCATCGGCCTGAAGGACCCGGACGTCGTGCAGCCAATCGCTCGTTCGACCTATCGCACGGCGCAGGGCTCGGCATGCCAACGCGATGACGTCATGATCAGGACCGCCCGCCTCGACGAGAACAAGGAGTTCCGTCTCAAGGGGAGTTCACAGGGCGACGTGCTGGTCAAGCGCTACGACGACAACGCGGCGATCGCCAAGGAGTGGACCGGCACGGACAAGTCCAGCGACTGGGCCCGCATCGACCTCTACGTGGACGGCTTCGGCAGCTGCTAGGGGATCTGCCTAGCAGATTCTCATGAGTTCCCCGGTGCCGCTGACCGTCTTGCCGCTGGGGCACGTGACAGCGTCATAGGTAGCCCCGGCAAGCACGGTCACCTTCGCACCCGTGAAGTCTGCGCGAGTGAACGTCGTTCCCTCTGCCTCGGTCACGCTCTTGAAGGTGGCACCACGGAAGTTGGCGTCTGTCAATTGAGTGTTCTTAATGAAGAGCTGCTCAATCCAGGCGTCAGCGAAGATGGTGCCGGTGCCGACGGAGTTATAGATCAACCCGTCCTGGCCAGAGAAGAAGGCACGACTGAAGTCCGTGCCGTTCAGCGATGCGGCGTTGAGTGAACCCATAGCCACATCCTGGAAGCTGCTTCCGTCAAGGGAGTTCTTCACGTAGGGCTCTTCCGACCGGATGTAGGCACCGAAGAAGTTGGCCTTGTCGAAGACGGACTCGGCCATGGTGACCCCGGCGAACTGCGCGTTTTCGAAGTTGGCGCCCACGAGGGTGGCCCTTTCGAACGTCGTGCCGGCCATCAGCACATCGCGGCCGTTGCCGCGGAAGTCTGCCGCGCCCGTGCACGTCCATTCGGGTGCTTCACCCGGACCCCACCGATTGGCACAGTCGGTTCCTGAGAAGTCCACATCGCGGAAGACCGCGTTGGTCAGGTCAGCGAGGCCGAATATGACGCCGGATGCGCGGATGTCTTCGAATCGAGCGTTGGTGAGATTCGCCTCGGAGAAGTTGGCATTGTCGAGGTTGACGCGACTGAAGACGGCGCCCTGAAGGTTCGCCCCTCGGCAGTTAGGCAGGCAGGAGATGCTGGCTACGGCACCGGAGGCCGATGCGGAGTCGACAGACGCGGTCGACGTCTCAGGGTTCGCCGAAGAGCCGCAGGCGGCCACAGCGACGGCGGCTAGGACTAGGGCGATGATCGACGTCGTGGCAGAGCGCATGTGTACAAGACTAGGACGTCGCGGGGGCGTGCAGCGGTTCCGTGGGAGTTGCCCGAACGCACGATCATGGGTCGCCCCGGCGGGCAGGCGGGCAGGGCGGCACCCTTCTGAGGTCGATCGCTAGCCAGAGCGAAGGCTGACGACGAGGTTCACTCGATCGTCGACCTGGACGAGTTCCCACGCGTCGGCCGACTCGGACACGGTCTGCATGCCCAGGCTCGGCTGCGCCGACGCCGCCAAAGTGCCCGGTGATCCGATGCGCAGGTCGATTCCGTCGGGCAGCGCCGTGATGCTCAACTCGATGCTCCGGCCTGTCCCGTGCCGGACCGCGTTGGTCAGGCCTTCGGCCACGACGTCGACGGCGCGATCGACAAGGGCCGGGTCGGCATCGAGCGTCGCCCAGGCGTCGGGTGCG
>CAINGG010000054.1 GCA_903848435.1 uncultured Actinomycetes bacterium
CGCGCTGCCCTCGGGCCGCTGGCGGTGCACGGCGATGGCCTCGGGACGGATGGCGACGAGGACGGGGCCCGTGATCGCCCGATCCGCCACCTGCACCGCACCGCCTTCGGGGAGTGCGACCACGCCGTCGCGTGCATCGCCGCGCAGCATGTTGAGCCCGACGAGCTGCGCGACATAAGCCGAAGCCGGGCGCTGGGCGATCTGGGCCGGCGTTCCCGATTGGACTGCGCGACCATCCTCGAGCACGACCAGGCGATCGGCGAGCACCATCGCGTCGATGGGGTCGTGGGTCACCAGCACCACGGCCCCGGGGAAGTCGGCAACATGGCGGCGGATCAGCGAGCGCACCGAGGCACGTGTGCTGGCATCGAGCGCAGCGAGCGGCTCGTCGAGCAGCAGGAGATCGGGATCGGTCACGAGCGCACGTGCCAGGGCCACGCGCTGCGCTTGGCCACCGGACAGCTGGCGCGGCTTGCGATCGGCAAGATCCCCGATCTCCAGGACGTCCAGCCAGTCTCGCGCCCTCTCTGCAGCCGTGCGCTTGTCGGCGCCACGCGACCGCGGGCCGAAGGCGACGTTGTCGGCGACGGACAGGTGCGGGAAGAGCAGGTAGTCCTGGAAGACGAAGCCCACCGAGCGGCGCTCGGGCGGTAGGTCGATGCCACGCTCGGTGTCTTCGACTGCCGTGCCGCCGATCTCGATGCGCCCTCGCTGGGGGGAGACCAGCCCGGCGAGGCAGCGCAACGTCGTTGACTTGCCCGAGCCGTTGGGTCCGAGCAGGCTGACGACCTCTCCGTCGGCCACGTCGAGGGCAAGGTCCAGCGAGAACGCGTCGCGGGACAGTTGCATACGCGAAACCAGGCTCACGACGTGCTCCCGCGCAGGTATCGGTCGCGTAGCAGCAGGAGTACGGCGAGCGAGGCGACGAGGAGCACCAGGCTGAGCGCGATTGCCGCATCGCGGTCGGTGTCGAGCGCGGCGTAGACGGCCAGGGGGAGGGTCTGCGTGACTCCCGGCAGGTTGCCGGCGAACGTGATCGTGGCGCCGAACTCACCGAGTGCGCGCGCCCAGGCCAGCACCGTCCCGGCGATCAGCGCCGGGGCGATGAGGGGCAAGGTCACCCGCCGCAGCACCGTCCACCGCCCGGCGCCCAGCGTGGCCGCCGCCTCGTCGAAGCGCGGATCGGCCGATCTGAGGGCCCCCTCGAGGGTGATGACGAGGAAGGGCATGGCGACGAACGCCTCGGCGATGATGACCCCGGCCGTGCTGAACGGCAGTTGGATCCCGAACCAGTCGTAGAGGTACTGGCCGACGACCCCACGCCTGCCGAACGCGAGGAGCAGCGCGACACCGCCCACCACCGGCGGCAGCACCAGCGGGAGCGTGACGAGGGCGCGCACGAAGGTCTTCCCCGAGATCCGTGACCTGGCCAGGACCCAGGCGAGCGGGACTCCCATCACGATGGCCAGGGCCGTTGCGCCGAGCGAGCACACGAGCGACAGTCGCAGCGCTTCGAGTGCGATCGGTGACGAGAGCAACTCCGGAAGCCGCGCCCACGGCGTGCGCAGGAGCAGTCCGAGCAGCGGGACGGCGAGGAAGGCCACGCCGATACCGGCGAGAAGGCCGATGGGGATGGGTGTTGCTCTGCGCGCTCTCATGTCGGATCCGCGAAGCCGGCCGCGGCAAGACGCGCGCGTGCCTGCGCGCCGCTGAGGTACTCGACGAAGGCGGCTGCGGCGGTCGCCCGGGTGGAGTCCTTGACGACTGCGGCCTGCAGAAGCGTGGTGACGTTCTGCTCGGCGGGGATGTCGATGCCCATGACCGTGCCGCCGGCGGCGAGGACGTCGGTGACGTAGACGATGCCGGCATCCGCCTCGTCCGTCTCGATCTTGGTCAGCACCGAGCGCACGTCGGGCTCCAGGCTCACCGGCTCGATGGCCAGGTCATTGGCCGCGAAGAGCTTCAGGGTCGCGGTACCGCAGGGCACCTGCTCCTGGCAGATGACGACCGTCACCCGCCCCAGGTCGCCAAGTCCCGCCACCGCGCCCGGATTGCCCGGCGGGACGGCGATCTGCAGCGAATTGGAGGCAAACGCTCGGACGTCGGTGACCGCCTGCGCGTCGACGAGAGGTTGCATGGACGACGTACCGGCCGATGCGAACGCATCGATCGGGGCTCCCTGCGTGATCTGCTCGGCGATAGCGCTGCTCGCCGCGAAAGAGAAGCGCACGGTGATGCCGGGATTCTCGCGCATGAAGTCCTCGCCGATCGTGGGAAGGACGGTGGTGAGCGACGAGGCGGCGCCGACCGTGATAGTGGTGGTGCCACTACTCCCGCTCGCGCACGCGGTGACACCGAGTGCCATGACGCCGAGGATGCCGACAATGCGCCACCGCTTCATCTGCCCGGGACCTCGACCCCAACATTGGTCGCCTTCACGGTGGCAATGGCCAGCGAGCCGGGCTGCAGTCCGAGTTCGTCGACGGCTTCCGCGCTGAGCAGCGACACGAAGCGGTGCGGCCCCGCCTGGATC
>CAINGG010000055.1 GCA_903848435.1 uncultured Actinomycetes bacterium
CAAATGTACGGACATTCGAACGCGTGTCAAGAGGCGGGTGCCTAGCCCGGCTCGCGGGTGCTGCGTCGCTAGAGGGCCAGCACGTCTCGAACGCAGTTCTCCAGGGCCTCGAGTTCACCGGGAGCCAGTCGGCCACGCCGACGCCGAAGCCGGGTCACCGGAACCGCCTGCAGGTCGGTGGCGTTGACCCAGGACACCGAGTACTTCGTCACGCCAGCGGCAGGCTCGAGAGCCACGTGCGTTGAGGTGGGTCCCGAGGTGCCGGTGATCACGGCCGCGGTAACGGCCTGCAGACGGGTAATGAGTGCATTGCTCGTCAGGATGACGACGGGATGAAGGCCGATCGGGGCCGGGAAGTGCGCATCCCACACGTCGCCGCGAAGGGGCGCTTCGTCGCGCCTTCGCGTCCGCGGGCTCACGACGACGAACCCCACAGTGCTGCGGTCACGTCGCTGAGAGGCGCGGGTTCGCCGCCGTAGAAGTCGTCGTAGGAGCGGGCCAGTCGCACCTGAGCCGCCTTGCGACGGAGGAGCTCGATGCCCTCGCGAAGTGCGGCAGAGGTGTTATCCAATCCCAGGGTGGCAGCGTCGGCGGTGAGCTGTTCGAGGACCTGGTCATTCACGCGTGCCTGCACGATGTGTGTCGCCATGCGTCATACGATACGTCATACGTACCCTCGGATCAGCCCAGCTCGAGGGCGGTGACCAGCCAGCGCTCGCGCACGATCTCCAGTCGGAGCGCGACAGCCCGGGCGCGGACGCCGCCGAGCACGACGGCACTGGCCTCGATCACGCCAGGTGCCGGCTCGGTGATGCGGACCGAGCGCACCCGGCGGCACTGGGGCGGACGGCCCTTGCCCGCTGGGTGGCGCAGCGCTGCGGCACCGCGCCGGGCGAGGGTCTCGCGGATCTCCCCGCTGACCCAGCGGGTGAGCTGGGCCGCGGGGCGCTCGCCGGCCACCACCTCCAAGATCGCCGGGGCGAGGCGGGCCACCCACGGCGCCGGGGAGGGAAGCCGCGGGGCGTCCGGCGACTGCGCCACCTGCGCCTGCGATCCGGGGACAAGGCGCAGGTGGCGCACCGGCGGCGGCACCGCGGGCAGGCCGCTCGGCAGCACCCACTCCAGGGGGAGAGCGGGCTCGGTCGTCTCCATGACGGCCTGGGACGTGCGTGACATGGGGCCTCCTTGTGCGATGCCTGCGGATGCTGGCGTTTGCGTGCGTTTGCCTGTCGTGGATTCGCATTCCAAGCGCCACGCGCGCCGGAGTCAACCGCCTACGCTGCGACTGTGGACGAACCGCGCACGGGGGATGAACGCTCCCCCGACGGCATCGATGCGCTCCTCGCCGGGCTCGAGGATCAGGCTTCCGCCCTCGAGGGCGTGTATGACGATGCCGCGGCCGAAGACCTTGCACGAGCAGCGCGCGCCGAGATTCCCCTGCTCGATCGGCTGCGCGCGGCCACGACCGTGGTGGTCGAGGTCATCGACCATGGACCAGTCGAAGGCACGGTGCTCGATGTTGGGCGCGACGTGGTCGTCGTCGACGCGACCGACGGCACCTGGGCCATCCACCGCATCGGCATCGCCGCCGTGACGGGTGCGTCCGATGCCGCCGCAGGGGCTGGCGGAGTGGCCGCTCGGCTCGGACTGGCCTCGGTTGCGCGGGCCTGGGCACGCGAACGCAGTGTCGTGCGCATCATCCGGCGCGGTGCGGGGCCGCTCGACGGCACCATCGATCGCGTGGGCGCGGACTACGTCGACCTCGCCGAGCACGATCCGGGGACCCCGCGGCTCGGCAATCAGGTGCGGCGCACCCTGGCCGTGCCCTTCGAAGTGATCAGCGCGCTACGACGTCGTCCCTGAGCTCGTCGGCGCCGAAGGGGTGCTCCTCGACGAACGCCGCAGTCTGCGCGTAGAGGCGCTGGATGTAGGCCTCGAGCTCGGACTCCTCGACGCGCCACTGCCCACGCCCACCCACCTTGATGGCGCGCAGGTCGCCGGTGCGCACCAGGGCGTAAGCCTGCGCGGCAGAGACGCTGAGGACCTCGGCGACATCGGCGAGCGTGAGGAAGCGTGGCACGGGGGCATGGTGCCACGCGAACGACGGCCATGGCAGGTCGCGCGCGCGGGCTGTGGACAGCGAGCCTGACAACGCGCACGCGCGATGCGCAGACTGCGTGCGGCCTGGCGATGGTGTCAGGACCGCGGCGATCCTGGATATCCCACTCAGGAGGAACCGTGTCCTTGACCCTGCTGTCGCGCTCGTCGCGCGCTGACTCGTCCAGCACCCCAGCATCACCGCCGGCCGCCAGGTCCGGGCGCGCGTGGTGGCGCGACGGTCGCGTGATCGGCGGCATCCTCATCGTCGTCATCTCGGTCATCGTCGGTGCCCGACTCATGGCGGCCGGCGACGACACCGTCGCCGTGTGGCAGGTCAACCGCGACATCTCGGCCGGTGCCGTGCTCGGGCCCGATGACGTCACGGCCGTGGCTGTCCCGGCCTCCACGGCCAGTGCGTACGTCGTCGCGAATGGCCTGCCCGTGGATCGCCTCGCCCGCGACCTGCGGGCCGGCGAGCTCGTGCCGGTGGCCGTCGAGGCGACCGCACCCGATGTGCGCTGGGTGACGGTGCCGGTAGAGCCGCTGCATGCCCCGCCGGATCTCATGGCGGGCGAGCGGGTCGACGTGTGGGCCACCAACTCCGACGACCTGGCCGCGGTCGTGCCTCCGCGGCTCGTGCTGCCCGGTGCACTCGTGTCATCGGTCTCCAGCGATGCCACGGGCTTCGGCGGCGAGTACGGCGTCGTGCTCGAG
>CAINGG010000056.1 GCA_903848435.1 uncultured Actinomycetes bacterium
CACACGAGTCACGGGACCAGTTCCCCTTCATCGAAGGCGGCGGCGGACAGCGGCGCGGCTGCCGCCGAGCGGGGCAGTCGCAGTGTGAACGTGGAACCGACGCCGACCTCGGACCAGACGCCCACCTCGCCGCCGTGGTTCTCGCACACGTGCTTGACGATAGCCAGGCCCAGGCCCGTGCCACCGGTGATGCGCGAGCGCGCGGGGTCGACTCGGTAGAAGCGCTCGAAGACGCGGTCGAGGTCGTGCGCCGGAATGCCGATGCCCTGGTCCTTGACCCCGATCTCGACAACGTGGTCGTCCGCCTGAGCCGTGACAGCGATGCGGGTCTGCGACTCGGAGTAGGTGACGGCATTCATCAGCAGATTGCGCACCGCCATGAGGATCTGGCCGCGATCGCCCAGGAGTGCTACGCCAGGCACGCCCGTCGTAATGATGTCGATGTCCCTGGCGAGCGCCACCGTGCGAACCTCGTCCGTTGCCTGTGCGATGAGCAAGTCGACCTCGAACACCTCGGCGTGGGTGAGCGGGTCATCTCCCTGCAGGCGCGACAGATCGATGATGTCGTTGATGAGCGAGGAGAGGCGGCCGGACTCCGTGATCATGCGCTCAGCGAAGCGGCGCACCGCCTCCTCGTCGTCGGCGGCACTCAGGATGGCTTCGGCCAGGAGCGCCATGGCGCCGACCGGTGTCTTCAGCTCATGGCTGACGTTGGCCACAAAATCGCGGCGTACGGCAGCGACCCTGCGCTCATCCGACAGGTCCTCAACGAGGATGGCGAAGGCCTCCGCACTCAAGGGCACGACCAGGACGCGCAGGTCGAGCATGCCCTTGCCCAGAGGGGGACGGCGTACGCGCACCTGGCGCTCGCGCACGGAGAGCGAGCGGATCGAATCGGTGACGAGTTCGGCGATCTCAGCCACGACAACGACGTCGCGCCGGACGATGCCCAGTGCCTCGGCACGGGGTGTGGAGCGAATGACGTCGCCTTGAAGGTCGACGACCACGGACGCCAGCGGCAGGGCCGCGAGGAGTCGTGCCGCCTCATCGGGCAGGACCGATCGCATGGCAGGGACCCCCTGCAACGCGTTCACCTGTCCCGCCGTCATGTTCCGAGAATAGAGGCGGGTGCCCCCGGGGGCCCGCGCGCGAACCAGGCGGGGCCGCGCGTTCTTCGACTATTCACGACTGGACGCCCGCCGTTCACCCCCCGGTTCCGCGGCGTTTACCTCGTGCGGGAGATGATGGGCGAGGGAGGTGAGCCATGCGCGAAGCGTTCAACAAGCAACTCGACGACATCAGCGAGGACCTCGTCCAGTTGACCCGCCGGGTTGGCTCTGCCATGAACCGCGCCACCCAGGCCCTGCTCGATGCCGATCTGCGGCTGGCCGAGGAGGTCATCGCCGCCGACGCGGGAATCGACGAGATCACCTCCGAGATCGAGGAGAAGTGCTTTGACGCCATCGCCCTGCAGGCGCCGGTTGCCTCCGACCTTCGCATCGTCATCGGCGCCCTGCGCATAGCGTCCTCACTCGAGCGCATGGGCGATCTCGCCGAGCACGTCGCCAAGCAGGCTCGCATGCGTTACCCCAACCCCTCGATTCCGCAGGAGTTGCGCGGCACCTTCGCGGAGATGGGTGGCATCGCCGAGGCCATCGTGTCGCAGACCGGTGCCGTGATCGCCACCAAGGACGTCACGCTCGCCACCGACATCGCCCGTCATGACGGTGAGATGGATCGTCTGCATCGCGAGCTCTTCCGCATCGTGCTCTCCCCTTCGTGGAAGCACGGAGTGGAGTCGGCCGTGGACGTCACGCTGCTCTCGCGCTTCTACGAGCGCTACGCCGACCATGCGGTCTCGGTGACCCGACGGGTGGTCACCATCGTCACGGGCGAGCCCTACGCGGGGGTCTCGCTCGAGGCCTAGGGGGCATTCCCCCACGAATGTGCTCTTCCTCGAGGAATAGGCCACACTAGGGGGCTGTTTCCCTCGGGGAGGTGAAGGATGGCCCGACGGCTACGCAGCACGATGCCCCGCCGCGTTGCGGTGCTGTCGATGCATACCTCTCCCCTCGATCAGCCGGGTACCGGTGACGCCGGTGGCATGAACGTCTACGTCCTCGAGACCGCGCGACGCCTTGCCGCTGCCGGCGTGGAAGTCGAGGTCTTCACCCGCGCGGTGTCGTCAGCCCTGCCGACCACCGTTGAGGTCGAACCCGGAGTTCGCGTGACCCATCTGCGGGCAGGACCCTTCGAGGAGTTGCGCAAGGAGGAGCTACCCGCGCAGTTGTGCGCCCTGACTGCCGGACTCATGAGCGCCGAGGCCGCGCGTCCCGAAGGCTGGTTCGACGTGATCCACTCGCACTACTGGCTCTCGGGCCAGGTCGGCTGGCTGGCCTCCGAGCGCTGGGATGTGCCGCTGGTGCACTCCATGCACACCATGGCCAAGGTCAAGAACCGCGAGCTCGCCGTCGGCGACCGCCCCGAGCCGGCCGTCCGCGAGATCGGTGAGCAGCAGGTGGTCGACCAGGCCACGCGGCTGATCGCCAACACCGGCCAGGAGGCCGCGCAGCTCATCGACCTCTACGCCGCGCCCGCCGCGCACGTCGACATCGTGCATCCCGGAGTCGACCTCGACATCTTCCGCCCGGGCAGCCAGGCGCATGCCCGCGCCGAGCTCGGCCTTGCCCCCGATGCCTTCGTCCTCCTCTTCGTCGGACGCATCCAGCCGCTCAAGGCACCCGACGTGCTGTTGCGCGCCGCCCAGAGCATGCTCGAGCGCGACCCGTCACTGCGAAGCCGACTGGTCGTGGCCGTGTGCGGAGGGCCATCCGGCAGCGGCCTTGAGCACCCGACCGCCCTGGCCGACCTCGCTCGCGAACTCGGCATCGCCGACGTCGTGCGCTTCGAGCCTCCCGGCGACCGCGAGCGACTGGCCACGTGGTTCCGAGCGGCCGACAGCACCGTGGTGCCGTCGTACTCCGAGTCATTCGGGCTCGTGGCCGTCGAGTCACAGGCATGCGGCACGCCCGTGGTGGCGGCCTCGGTCGGTGGCCTGCGCACGGCCGTCGCCGACGGGCGCAGCGGAATCCTGGTGGCCGGTCACGATCCCGCCGCTTGGTCGCGCGCGCTGTCGCGCATGGCCACCGACGAGCGCGATCGGCTCGCCGCTGGCGCCCGCGCTC
>CAINGG010000057.1 GCA_903848435.1 uncultured Actinomycetes bacterium
CCCCCGGGGAGACCGGCCTCGATCGCTTCATCGACTGGGACAAGCCCGACTTCATCGGTCGCGAGGCCGCGCTCGCGGAGCGCGCTGCCGGGCCGAAGCGTCGACTGGTCACGCTCGATCTGGGCGACAGCGATGCAGACGCGGTGGGCGATGAGCCGGTGTGGGTGGGCGATCGCGTGGTGGGCGTGACGACCTCCGGCTCCTACGGCCACCACGTGCAGTCGAGCCTCGCTCTCGCGCTGGTCGACGCCGATGTGGTGGCCTCGGGAGCACCCGTCGAGGTGTCGGTCATCGGCGAACGCCGTCCGGCGACCGTGCTCACCGAGCCGGCGTACGACCCCAGCGGCTCGCGCATGCGCTAGAGGTAGCGCTGCACCAACTCCTTGATGAAGGGGTTGACGATGTCCTGGGTGTGCCCGTAGATCGAGCAGTGGCCCATGCCCTCGAAGAGGTGGAGTTCGGCACCGGGAACGAGCGCGGCGACCTCCTCATTGTCCTGCGGGACGGCCTGCACGTCCTGGTCGAACGCAATGACATGCATCGGCACGGTCACCTGGGGTAGCTGCTCGCGCTGGTCGAAGAGCACGCACGGCAGCCACTGGGCGATGAGGGAGTCCTCGGCCGTGTCGGTCTCGTAGTACTCGAGAAGCTCATCGCGCAGCTTGGGCCAGAGCACGGGGTCGCCGAGCACGCGCGCGGGGTAGTACATCGCGGCGTAGTGGGTGACGGCCATCATGCCGTCGAGGCGATTGCCCGCGCGGCGCCACTCGATCTCAGCCATCTGGTAGTCCCAGGTCCAGCCGCGGCTCACCGCGCCGGTGCCCATGGGGATGCACACCGCGAGCAGGTCGGGTCGGTCGATCGCCACCTGCTGCACGATGCCGCCCCCGAAGGACAGTCCGATGAGTGCGACCGGTGGCGTGCAGACCGCCTCGATGAGGTCGATGACATCGGCCGCGAAGTCGGCGATGTCCCACGGCAGCGGTTGGTCGGTCGTGGTGCCTCCGACACCGCGGCAGTCGAAGGTCGTGTTGCGGAACCCATCGCGGAAGTAGGGCACCTGGTAGGCGTCCCACGAGCCGATCGTGCCGCCTGCGCCCGACACCCACACGATGTCAGGACCGGTGCCCTCCTGCTTGTAGTGAATGCGGGCGAGGCGGCCGTCGACGTAGCTCATTCGCGCGTGTCCGCACCCGCCGATCGCCGGCTGCGCACCAGCAGCAGGACCAGGATGACGATGACGATCACCGCGGCCAGCAAGCCGATGATGAGGCCGGTGCTGATGCCACCAGAGCTGGTCTCCGTCGACGGGGCCGGCGCCGTGGTGGCGCCATCGGTCGCACCGGGTGACGCGGAGGCGTCGGGCGCGGCCGTCTCGCCCGAGTCGGCGGTCACCGGCTCGACGTTGAAGAACGACCAGCTGCCCCACTGGTAGATGAGCGTGCCGCCCTCGGCCGGCTGCGGGACCCAGCCGGTGAAGCGGTCGTTGCGGAAGGCCTGCAGGCCGTTGGCGTAGTAGGTGATCAGGTAGGGCGCGTCGTCGTAGAGCATCTGCTGCATCTCCATGACGATGGCCTGGCGCGTCGCGAAGTCGGTCTCCTGCGCCTGCTCGTCGAAGAGCTTGTCGTACTCCGGATTGCAGTAGAACGAGTCCGACAGATTGGCGTAGATCGTGCCGTCCTCCTCGTAGGAGCGCGAGGAGCAGGTGAAGGTCGAGAGCATGTAGTTGGGATCGGGCTCCACGCCCCAGCCCCACTCGAACATGTCGAAGTTGCCCTGGCCGACGACCTCGTAGAGCGCATCCTCCGAGACGCCCTCGAGGTTGATCTCCACGCCGACGTCCTTGAAGTAGGACTGCGCAAACTCCGCGGACTTCTGCGAGTTGGGGTCGTCGGTGCGGTAGGTGAGTCGGAAGCTCAGGCGGTTGCCCTGCGCATCCGCGCGTACGCCGTCGGAGCCGACCGGGTAGCCGGCCGCATCGAGCAGCTCATTCGCCTTCGCCGGGTCGTAGGTGTAGGGGTTGGCCGGATTGAGATGCCACTGCGTGTAGAGCGGCGGGATGATGGTCGTGCCGGGCTGGCCCTGACCGCCGAGCACCTTGTCGACGATGGCCTGGCGGTCGACCGCCCAGTTGAGCGCCTGGC
>CAINGG010000058.1 GCA_903848435.1 uncultured Actinomycetes bacterium
CTTCGGGGCGGACTTAGTGTCGCGTGGCGTCGGCATTCGGCGTGGCCGGTGCTGGGGTGCGGCGATGCCGGAGATCCACTCACCCACGGGGCGAGCGGCCGGGCCCCCTGGCAGACTTCCGCGCATGCCGGAGACCTACGCCCCCGACCCTGATCGCTACGACGGGCGCATGCCCTACCGCCGCTGCGGACGCAGCGGGCTCATGCTTCCCGCCGTCACCATCGGGTGCTGGCACAACTTCGGCGATGACACCCCGCTGCAGACCCAGCGCGACATGCTGCAGACGGCGTTCGACATGGGCATCACGCACTTCGACCTGGCCAACAACTACGGCCCGCCCTACGGCTCGGCGGAGATCAACGTCGGCCGCATCCTGATGGAGGATTTCGCGGGCCTGCGCGATGAGCTCGTCATCTCGAGCAAGGCGGGCTGGGACATGTGGCCGGGACCCTATGGCGATCTCGGCTCGCGCAAATACATCCTCGCGTCACTCGATCAGTCGCTCGATCGGCTCGGCCTCGACTACGTCGACATCTTCTATCACCACCGCCCCGACCCCGGGACCCCGCTCGAGGAGTCGATGGGTGCGCTGGCGACGGCGGTGCACTCGGGCAAGGCGCTCTACGTCGGCATCTCGTCGTACTCGCCTGCGCGCACGGCAGCTGCCGCCCGGATCCTCGCCGACATGGGCGTGCCGCTGCTCATCCACCAGCCGTCCTACTCGATGTTCAACCGATGGATCGAGGAGGACGGCCTTATCGACGAATGCGCCGAACTCGGCGTCGGCATCATCACCTTCAGCCCGCTCGCGCAGGGGATGCTCACCGACCGCTACGCCGATGGCATCCCCGCAGGCTCGCGCGCCGAGCAGGGCAAGTCGCTCGACCCGTCGATGGCCCATGACGTCAACCTCGCGCGGGTGCGCGGGCTCGCGACCATCGCGGCGGCTCGCGGGCAGTCGCTGGCGCAGATGGCCGTGTCGTGGACCCTGCGCGACCCGCGCGTCACGTCGACCCTGCTCGGCGCCAGCAGCGCGACCCAACTGCGCGAGACAGCCGCTGCCGCATCCCGCACCGACTTCACGCCCGACGAGATCGCCGCCATCGACGAGTACGCCGTGGATGCGGACATCGACCTCTGGCGTGCGCAATCGCGCCACTCGTGACGGCGTACAGTGGAGGCACCATGCGCCCACTGATGATCTTCGACGGTGACTGCGGGTTTTGCACCGCCTCGGTCAACGTCATTCGCCGTTGGATACGCCCGGCTTGCGACATCGAGCCGTGGCAGCGCACTGATCTGCCGCAGTTCAACCTGACACCGGAGGAATGCACGCAGGCCGTGCAGTTCGTCGATGCTGACCGGCGGTTGACCTCGGGTAGCCGCGCGGTCATGGCCATGCTGCGCACGGCACCACTCCCCTGGCCGGTAGTGGGTGCCATCGGCGATCTGCCCGGTATCTCCTGGGTGGCCGACCGCACCTACAGATGGATCGCCACCAACCGCGAGAAGCTGCCGGGCTCCACTCCCGCGTGCGCCCTTCCGGCAGCCTGATCCGCGTCGCGGGTGTTCAATAGCCCCGTGGCCGTCATCATCGAATCCCTTGTCGCCGAGCCTGTCGGCTTCACTCCCTTCCCCGTGTGGCCCGGCACCGAAGAAGCCGGTGGCATCTTCGTACGACGCACACCGGTGGTCGATCCGACCGCAACGCGCACCGTCTACGTGCATGGCCTCGGTGGCTCGTGGCTTAACTGGACCGACCTGATGGGCCTGCGCCTGCCGACCTCTGCAGGAATCGCGCTCGACCTCCCCGGCTTCGGTTGGTCGTCGCCCGCGTCGCGGCACACCCTCGATGCTCA
>CAINGG010000059.1 GCA_903848435.1 uncultured Actinomycetes bacterium
CTGCCGGCATTGACCACGTCAGCGTCACGGCCGAATCCTGAGGGATACCGGATACGGAGGTGGGGGCGGCCGGAGTGACCGTGGACGCTACGGGTGTGACCGCTGAGGTGGTCTCAACCCACGAGCTGGCACTCGAGCCACGCAAAGCCCGGACACGGAAGAAGTAGCCGGTGCCGTTGGTCAAGCTGGTCACGTTGAGCGATGTTGCCGTCGTGTTCAGCGCCGTCGTCGGGCCCCAGGAGGATCCGGAGGCGCTCGTGCGGTACTGGACCTCGTACTTGTCGGGGGTCGGTGAAGGTGCCGACCACGTCACCACCGCGCTGGCGTCGCCTGCAACAGCGCGCACGTTGCCGGGTGCGCTCGGCGTCGCTACCGGGCTGACCGCTGTCGTGGTGGTCGTCCAGTCGCTCATATCCGTCTCGCTGTTCACGGAGCGGACGCGGAAGTAGTAGTTGGTGCCGGCAGTCAGATCAGTAACCCGATAGAAGGCCTTGTTGGTGGACAAGGGAGCAGCGGGAAGCCAGGGTGAACCGACAGCATCCGTGCGGTACTGCACCTGGTAGGACGCGGCAGAGGGGTCGGGCTCGGTCCAGGAGACGTCCACGAGGTTCTCGCCTGGCGTCGTCGTGACGTAAGTCGGAGCGCCGACGCCTTGAGCGGGCTCAGTGGCGTTGCTCGGCGCCGAGTAGTCACCGGCCCCATTGGTGTTGTATGCGCGCACCTCGAAGATGTAGGACTTGTCTGTCTTCAGGTTCTTGATGATGGCCTCAGTGACCGGGCTCTTGGTCTGAGCAAGTTCGGTCCAGTCCGGTGTGGGCAGGTTTTCGCTGTAGCGCACCTGGTAGCTCGAGATGCTGGCATCAGGATTGCCGTCGCTCTTATTAGGGGCCTGCCAGTCCAAGACGATCGAACCGGCAGCTGAGCCGGCGAACGTGGCGGTGATGATGGGCTTGCCAGGGACCTCGCCGTCTCTGGGTGTCGCCGCCTGAGCGGGGGCCAGCCCGACGAGCGGAATGACCAGGGCTGCCGCGGTGGCGGCAGCGAGGGCACGCAATTTCATGTGTTTCTCTCTCCTCTGCAGGGCGCCCGGAAGGGGGCCGGACGGGGCCGCGCGAGCGCAGACCGCTCCCGCACGGTAACCCTCTGGCCGGTCGGGACGCGCCCCGAGGTGCGGAATCCTGCAGGCACCGCAGAGGCTGGAGGCCCTAGCCCCCGAGCCGGGCTAGCCGGGCCGGGCTGTGCGGCGCCGTTGCCGACGGTGCCAACGGGCAGTCAGCCGTCGGCCGCCCCGTCCGAGGGTCGAGGCAGATCCGACCGCAGAGTGCGCACAGCGCCGTGGTCTTCGGGTAGTCGCCGCGGCACCAGTAGGGCTTGACGCGCTGACCCTTGCCCTTGCAGTAGTCAGTGAAACGCTCGGCGTAGCCAGGGCTCCACTTTGTCTGCTTGTTGCACCCGAAGTTTGGACGGGCACCCAATTGGGAGGCGGGGAAGATCACGCCACGCATGTCGGCCCCGTCAAAAATGGTGCCAAGAACATCAGCGTTGGTGAAGTTTGCTCCGCGCAGATTCGCGTCGGTGAAGTCCACCCCGCGCAGGTCAGCCCTCGTGAAGTTTGACTCGGGAAGTGATGCACCGGCGAAGGAGTTGGGTAGGAAGTTGCCGGCGTTCTGCAGCCCGGTGAAGTCGGCCCCCGTCGCGAAGAGTGTGCCCTCGGCTGACCAGAAGGTCGACCCGCTCACGACGGCA
>CAINGG010000060.1 GCA_903848435.1 uncultured Actinomycetes bacterium
GCCGACCGGGCGGGCCAGCACGAGGTGCACGATGTTGTCGGTCATGTCGTGCTCAGCGGAGGTGATGAAGCGCTTGACGCCCTCGATGCGCCAGGTCCCGTCGTCGTTGGCGAACGCCTTGGTGCGCCCGGCACCGACATCGGATCCGGCGTCGGGTTCGGTGAGCACCATCGTGGCGCCCCACTCGTTGTCGACGATGAGCTGACCCCAGCGCTTCTGGTCGTCGTTGCCGATGCGATCGAGGATCGCGGCAAAGCCGGGGCCCGACATGTAGAGGAAGGTGCCGGGGTTGGCGCCGAGGAACATCTCAGCGGCCGCCCAGCGCAGGGAGGGAGATGAGCCGGCGCCGCCCATGTGCTCGGGTAGGTCCAGGCGCCACCACTCCGAATCCATGAGCGCGCGATAGGACTTCTTGAAGTCCTCGGGCATCGTGACCGTGCACGTGGCGGGGTCGTAGACGGGTGGGTTGCGGTCGGAGCTCAGGTAGCTCTCGGCGAGTACGTCGACCGACAGTCGCTCGATCTCACCAAGGGCATCCTTGGCCGTCTCGGCGTCCACGGTGAACGGCCCGGTGCCGAGCCGGTCGGCTGCTCCGAAGACCTCGAAGAGGTTGAACTCGATGTCTCGAAGGTTGGCCCGGTAGTGCGACATGACGGCTCCTCGCTCGCGGCGGTTACTGACCGGTGTTACCGGCCGGTAGGGCCATGATGCTACCCGTCAGTAGCCAATGCAAGGGGGCGCACGAACTTGTTATGGGCCAGCCACGAGTAGCGTGACGCCGTGGCCGCTCCCTGGGCTGACTCCGTCACCCCCGTCCCCCCTCCCGCGGCGGCCGTCCCCCACACCTCAAGCCTCCTCTACGCCGGGGTCGTGACGGGGGCATGGTCAGGCCTGCTGAGCCTGGCCGTCTACGGGATCGGGCGGCTGCTGGGCGTGCCCTTCGAGGTCTTCCGCCCCGGCAGCGAGACCCTCGAGGTGGTGCCGTGGCTGCTGGTGCTCCTCGTTCCGCTCGTGGCCGCGCTGGGCGGCGCACTGCTCGCGGCAATCGCCCTCGGCCGACGACATGCTCAGCGCATCGTCTTCTGGGCCGGCACCGGCCTGGCTCTGCTGTCCTGCGTTAACCCGCTGGTCCAGCCGTCCGAGGTGCTGTGGTCCAGCCGCATCTGGCTGCTCATCCCACACGTCATCACGTGGTTCCTCGTCGTGCCGCAATTGGCCCGAATCGTGGGGGACTCGGAGCCTGGGATGTACGCCGTTCGCGACTGACGGCGCTACCGTGGAGCGCATGGCCACCACCACAGAGCGCCCCAGCACAGTCACCATCGTCGTCGTCCTGATCTGGATCCGCTTCGGTCTGACGTTGGCAGGTGCTATCGCCACGATCCTCTTCGGCACCGGCATCGCCGCCAGTGATCAGGCGGTGATCGCGGAGCAACTCAAGCGTGCGGATCTCCCTGCTGAGTGGTCGTCGACGGCCGGGCCCCTCGTCATCGGGGCAGGCGTGGCCCTGTTGATCCTGGCGCTGATCGAAGCGATCTTCGCGGTGGCCATCAGCCGCGGCAGCAATGTCGCTCGCATATTGCTCACCATCGTCATCGCCATCCGACTCGTGTCAGGCCTTGTGCTGATGATCATCGGCTGGGGCGGCAATACCTTCGAATACGGCACGTTCCTCGGCATGGCACTGGGCGTCATCATGCTGCTGCTGCTCTACAACGGAGCAGCCAATCGCTACTTCAGCAACCGCGTCGCAACTAGCTAGTCGACCCAGCCCAGCCGCTGCTTGAGCGCCGGACGCTTCTCTTCGAATCGGGATGCCTGCTTCTCGAGTCCCTCGATGTAGTCGACGAGCTCCTGGCGGGCGATCTCTCCGTCGGGCCCGAGGTCGTCGCGCTCCATGACCTTCCAGTAGCGCAGGACCGGCATGAGCACCTCGTCGACGTGTTGGCGGATGTCGTAGATCCCGGCGACTGCGATCTCCATCGCCTTGCGGGTGAAGCCCTCGATGCCGTAACCGGGCATCGCGAAGTCCTTGACCGTGTCGGTGACCGCGCGCATCGCGGCATCAGGTGCCAGGTCGAACGCCGCATTGAAGACGTTGCGATAGAAGACCATGTGCAGGTTTTCGTCGAGCGCGATGCGCTGGAAGAGCTGCTCGGCGAGCGGATCGCCGGTGGCAGCCCCGGTGTTGCGGTGCGAGACGCGGGTGGCCAGCTCCTGGAACGACACGTAGGCAACGCCGTGGAGTAGCCCCGGATGGATGGCCTGGAAGCCCTCGGTCATGTGCACCATGCGCGCTTCCTCAAGTGCTACGGGATCGACCGCGCGGGTGACGACGAGGTAGTCGCGGATAGCGACCGCGTGGCGGTTTTCCTCCGCAGTCCAGCGGCCGACCCAGGTGCCCCAAGCACCGTCGTGACCGAAGATGCCGGCGATCTCGCGGTGGTAGCTGGGCAGGTTGTCCTCGGTCAACAGGTTGACGATGAGGCTCGAACGCGCGGCATCGCTGTAGCGCTGCTGCTCAGGTGACCAGTCCTCGCCGCCGAGGAAGGCGAAGTTGCGGCCCTCGCTCCACGGCACGTAGTCGTGCGGCATCCACGGCTTGGCCATGGTCAGGTGACGCTCCAACTCGGTCGTGACGACCGGCTCGAGGTCGATGAGGAGCCGGACGTTGGGGGAGTCAGCGAGCGTGGTCACCCGCCAAGGGTCCCACGGTCATCCGGGTTCTGCGATCGGGTCCTCGATATGAGCCCGTCAGGGATTCGGCCGCCCTCGCGGAGCAGATCTGGAAGGGTGCCCGCATGCCAGGCCGCGGCGTACCCCCATCTCCCTCC
>CAINGG010000061.1 GCA_903848435.1 uncultured Actinomycetes bacterium
CGGCCTCCTCGCTGATGTCGCCATCGTCGCCGCCGATGGGTGCCTCTCCGTCGGTGGGATCGATGACTGGCTCGCCGATCGGTTCGCCCGTGACCGGGTCGACCCACTCACCGGTATCCGGATCGAGTACGGCGTCTTCCCTGGCGGTGCCGTCGACGCTCTCACCGTTGTAGCCGATGGGCTGGCCGTCCTCGGTGATCGGCATCCCGGTGTGCGGATCGATGTACATCTCGCCGGTGGTCGGATCGATCAGGTAGCCGTTGACGTAGTCGCCTGTGGCAGGGTCGACCACGATCGGCTCGGGCTGCGGCACGGTGTTGCCGAGAATCTCCCCGGTCTCCAGGCTGATGAAGGCGGGCGAATCCTGGGGCACCATGCCGAGCGCGCGAGCCCTCTCCTCGAGCAGGAACGGAGCGGATGCGACGGCGATCTCCTCCTGCAACTGCTGCTCCTGCTCGAGCAACTGGGCCTTCTGGGCCTCCAGCGCGCTGACGGTGAAGGCGCCCGAGGCGAGCATCGTGTTGACGATGAGCATGGTCACCAAGCCCACCGAGACGATGCCGAGGCATACCACGGCGAAGATGCCCAGGCGCTTGCGCCGAATCGCAGGGCCCTTGGCGGGCACGAGGCGGGGCCGCGCCCGCTCAGCACGTCGACGCTGCGGGCGCGCCTCGGGCTCGGTGAACAAGATGATGCTCTCCACCGGCTCGGCGAGCTGATGATCGTCGCGACGGTCGTCGAAGTCGTCGTAGTCGAGCTTGCGTGCGGTCGCGCTCATGCCGCCATCCGTTCCACTGCGCGCACTCGCACCGACTGCGAGCGCGGGTTGCCGGAGATCTCCTCAGCCGACGCCTTCTCGGCCCCGCGGGTCACGAGGCGCAGCCACGGACGCAGGGAATCGGGAATGACGGGAAGGCCGCGCGGCACGTCGGGGTGGGCGCCGGCCGCGAACGCCTGCTTGACCAGGCGATCCTCGAGGGAGTGGTAGCTCATGACGACCATGCGGCCTTCCGGAGCCAGGCAGGACAGCGCAGCGGGCACCGCACGTCCGAGCACCTCGAGCTCGTCGTTGACCTCGATGCGCAGGGCCTGGAAGGTGCGCTTGGCCGGATGGCCGCCCGTTGCGCGCACGGCGGCGGGGATCGAGGCACGGACAACCTCGACCAGCCGCGCCGAGGTATCCCAGGGGGCGATCTGTCGCTCCGCAACGATGCGCTCGGCGATTCGGCGCGCGTAGCGCTCCTCACCGTAGGCCCGCAGGATGCGGGTCAGGTCCTCGACCGAGTAGGTATTGAGCACGTCCGCGGCGGTCGAACCGGTCGTGCGATCCATGCGCATGTCGAGCGGCGCGTCCTGCGCGTAGGCAAAGCCACGGTCGGCCTCGTCGAGCTGCATGGAGGACACACCCAGGTCAAAGAGGATCCCCTGCACCTCGGCAATCCCGAGGGACTGCAGCACCTCCGGCATGCGGTCGTATACGGCGTGCACCAGCGTGATGCGGTCGCTCCACGGCGCGAGGCGCTCGCGGGCGATCTCCAGCGCAGCGGTGTCGCGGTCGAGTCCGACGAGGCGGCACGTGGGCACCTCACTGAGCACGGCGGCGGAGTGGCCACCGAGCCCGAGGGTGGCGTCGACGAAGACGGAGCCCGGCTCACGCAGTGCCGGCGCCAGCAGGGCGACGACACGGTCCCGCATGACGGGCACGTGAGTGGGGGCGCTCATGGTGGGTCAGCTCCAGCGTCCGGCGATCGCGGTGGCCAGGCCCATGGCCAGGCCGGTGATGACACCGGCGCCGAGGGCCAGGACGGCTCGACGCGTCGTCGAGACCGTGACCTTGCGCGACGTGTCCAGCCCGCGGCGAGTCCGCTCGTGGATGTCGAGGATGGTGGTCACTGTCGTCCTTTCCTTCGTTCGCTTGCGTCGGTTGTGCTTGCTGGTGTCCGTCGGGTCAGGTGCCCCCCCGCGTCGGATCCGACCGACTGGAGGTCGGGGAAGTGATCCCCAGGCATGTCACGCGGGAGGAGACCTCACGCGACGGACGTCGTCACAGGATTCCGGGCACCACCTCTTCACTGATCGACGAGAACGCCTCTTCCTGTCCGGCCAGGTACTGCTGCCAGGCCTCGGCGTCCCAGATCTCGCACGTGGTGCCATTGCCGACCACGACCGCGTCGCGGTCGAGCCCGGCGTAGTCGCGCAGGATCTGGGGCAAGGAGATGCGTCCTTGCTTGTCGGGCGTCTCATCGGACGCACCGGAAAAGAGGACCCGCAGATAAGCGCGGACGCGAGCGTCTGAACGGGAGGCTTCGTTCAGCTTCGCCGAGTACTGCTCGAATTCATCTGCGGGCCACACGACGATGGAGCGGTCCTGGCCCTTGGTGAGTACCACTCCCCCGGCCAGTCCCTCGCGGAACTTGGCCGGCAGGACCAGACGGCCCTTGTCATCGAGTCGGGGCGTGTGGGTACCGAGGAACATTCCCCACCACCTCCCACTCGACGCTCCCCGGTAGGCCCATGTGGCCCCCGGTGTCGCCACTGTTCTCCACTTTCACCCACTTTCAACCCTCGGCGACCATCGGCGTGTGCGTTAGTACGTGTGTTCGAAAAACAGAGATGCGCCACGATGAC
>CAINGG010000062.1 GCA_903848435.1 uncultured Actinomycetes bacterium
CTTGAGGCCGACCTCGGGCGCCACGACCTGGGCACCGGTGAGCATGGCGATGTCCTGGAGGATCGCCTTGCGTCGGTCGCCGAAGGCCGGGGCCTTCACGGCGCACGACGCGAACGTGCCGCGGATGCGGTTGACCACAAGGGTGGACAGCGCCTCGCCGTCGACGTCCTCGGCGATGATCAGCAGGGGCTTGCCGGTCTGCGCGACCTTCTCGAGCACGGGCAGGAGCTCGGACACGCTCGACACCTTGCCCTGCACCAGCAGGATGTTGGCGTCCTCGAGGACGGCCTCCATGCGCTCGGCGTCAGTGACGAAGTACGGCGAGATGAAGCCCTTGTCGAACTGCATGCCCTCGGTGAACTCCAGGCCCATCTCGGCGACGCTGGACTCCTCGACGGAGATCACGCCGTCCTTGCCGACCTTGTCGAAGGCATCGGCGATGAGCGAGCCCACCTCGCCGTCCTGCGAAGAGATGGTGGCGACCTGGGCGATCTCGTCGCGACCTTGCACCTCGCGGGCGGCCTTGGAGAGCTCGGCGTTCATCGCCGTCACGGCGGCGTCGATGCCCTTCTTCAGGGCCATCGGGTTGGCGCCGGCAGCAACCTGGCGCAGGCCCTCCTTGACCATGGCCTGGGCGAGCACGGTCGCGGTGGTGGTGCCATCGCCAGCGATGTCGTTGGTCTTGGTGGCCACCTCCTTGACGAGCTGCGCGCCGAGGTTCTCGTAGGGGTCTTCGAGCTCGATCTCACGGGCGATGGTCACGCCGTCGTTGGTGATCGTGGGCGAGCCCCACTTCTTGTCGATGACAACATTGCGCCCACGCGGGCCGAGGGTCACCTTCACGGTGTCGGCAAGCGCGTTGACGCCGCGCTCGAGGCTCCGGCGTGCTGCCTCATCGAACTCAAGGATCTTGGCCATGAATGGTCCTTCTGCTTCTTAGTCTGATGGGAAATTCAGGGGCCCTACGCGCGCGCCGGGCGGACTGGCCGCCCGGCGTCGCACGTCAGGTTGCCCGTGAGAGGCGGCTTTGCCGCCTTGCCGGGCCGAGGGAGTCGCTCCTACTTCTCCACGACGGCGAGCACGTCGCGCGCCGAGAGGATGAGGTACTCCTCGTTGTTGTACTTGACCTCGGTGCCGCCGTACTTCGAGTAGATGACGACGTCGCCGATCTTGATGTCGAGCGGAATGCGCTTGTCGCCGTCCTCGTCGAAACGACCCGGGCCCACCGCCAGGACCTTGCCCTCCTGGGGCTTCTCCTTGGCGGTGTCGGGGATGACGAGCCCAGACGCAGTCGTCTGCTCGGCGTCGAGCGGCTGGACCAGGATGCGGTCCTCGAGCGGCTTGATGGAGACCGACACGGTGATGTCCTCCGGATAGAAAGGATGGATGGTCGGATCGCCCCGTCGTCGCGGTGCCGGTTTGACCCTCCGGCCCCCGCCGACCTAGCAGTCTGGTCGGTCGAGTGCCAGGTCCCCAGAGTAGGGGGTCGGTTAGCACTCCGTCAATTCGAGTGCCAGCCCGAGGGCGGTGGGTGCCCCCCTAGGGTCGGAGGGTGATCCGGCCGGCCGACCTGCGATCCCCCGCGGCCCTGGCCCTGGAAGCCGAGGTGACCGCCCCCATCGACCTGGCCACACTCTCCGCCGTACGCCGGGCCCACCCCGACGTGGATCCCGATCTCATCTCGGCGCTGGCCACCCAGGCGCGCCTGCGCGAGAAGGCCCGCGACCGGCTGGGTGCGTGGGCCCGAGACATGGTGCTCACCGATGGCGGTCTCCAGCAGTCCTCTCGCGCGGCTGTCTCGCTCTATCGCGGTGCGGAGTTGGCGCGTCGGCTCGGCCGCTCCGGTGTGACCGTCGCTGACCTGGGCTGCGGACTCGGCGTGGATGCCCTCGGCCTCGCCTTCGCAGGATTCGACGTTCGCGCCATCGAATCTGATCCGTGGACGGCTGAAGCAGCACGGATCAACGGTGCCATCGTTGCTGGTCGTCTCACCGTGGAGTGCGCGGACGCGATGACCTTCGATCATGATGCCTGCGCAGCCGCATTCTGCGATCCCGCACGACGTGATGAGAGCGGCCCGTCCAATCGCGCGGGCACGCGCACGCGCGGCTACTCCGATCCGGCGCAGTGGTCACCGCCCTGGCCCTGGGTGCGAGCGCTCTCGGACCGGCTGCCCGTCGTGGCCAAGGCAGCGCCCGGGCTCCCGGGATCCCACGTCCCTGACGATGCCGAGCGGGAGTGGATCGCCTGCGACGGGGAGCTCGTGGAGACCTGCGTGTGGTTCGCCCCCCTCGCCGCCGCCACCCGACGGGCGACAGCCATCGACCCCGGCGGACGGGCCTCGGTCAGCGACCGCGATAC
>CAINGG010000063.1 GCA_903848435.1 uncultured Actinomycetes bacterium
CTCAATGCCGCGAATGCTCGGTGGGGCTCGCTCTACGACGCCCTCTACGGGACCGATGCGATGGGTGACCTTCCTGCGTCGGGGGGCTATGACCACGAGCGCGGGCAGCGCGTCATCGCGTGGGGTCGGGCGTTCCTTGACGAGGTGATCCCCCTGGCCTCGGGCTCCTATGTCGACGTGGTGTCCCTGACTGTCGTGGACGGCAGGCTGACGATCACCCTCGCCGACGGATCATCGACCGAACTGAAGCACCCGGATGAGTTCCTGGGCTATCAGGGGGATCCCTCCGATCCTCGGAGTGCGTGGTTCAGTCATCACGGCCTCACCATCGGCGTCATCATCGATCGAGGGCATCCGGTGGGGGCGACCGATAGAGCCGGCGTCAGCGACATCGTGCTCGAGGCTGCCATCACCACGATTGTTGACTTCGAGGACTCCGTGGCCGCAGTCGATGCCGCAGACAAGGCTCTGTGCTACCTCAATTGGCTCGGGCTCATGCGCGGTGACCTCACGGAGGAGGTCACCAAGTCCGGGGCGACCTTCGTGCGCTCGCTCAATGACGACATCGACATCGTCGACCCCGCGGGCCGCCGACTGGCACTGCCCGGTCGATCGCTTCTCCTGGTGCGCAACGTCGGGATCCACATGACCACCCCCGCGGTGCTCGATGTTCACGGCGATGACATTCACGAGGGACTCCTCGACGCCCTGCTCACTGTCCTCATCGCCGCACGCGACATCGATGAGCGGGGGATCGCCAACTCCCGTCACGGGTCGATCTATGTGGTCAAGCCCAAGCTCCATGGACCTGACGAGGTCGCCTTCGCCTGTGCCGTCTTCGCACGGGTCGAGGATCTGCTCGGCCTGCCACCCAACACGGTAAAGATCGGCATCATGGACGAAGAACGACGTACGTCCTTGAACCTCGCCCAGTGCCTGGCCGTCGCTGCTGACCGCGTGTGCTTCATCAACACCGGCTTCCTGGACCGAACCGGTGACGAGATCCGCACCTCATCGCATGCCGGCCCGATGGTGCGCAAGGCCGAGATGAAGTCGCAGCCGTGGATCGTGGCCTACGAGGACCAGAACGTCGATGTCGGATTGGCCGCGGGCCTTCCCGGTCGGGCCCAGATCGGCAAGGGAATGTGGGCCGCGCCTGACCGGATGGCCGACATGCTGGCGCAGAAGCAGGGGCACCCGAGGGCGGGTGCCACGTGCGCGTGGGTCCCGTCGCCGACGGCGGCCACCCTGCACGCCACGCACTATCACCGATACGACGTGGGTGGGCGTCAGCGCGAACTCGTGGCCCATGGTGCCCGCACGGACCTAGCCGACCTACTGACCGTGCCGGTTGCTGCCGACCCTGACTGGGCGGCGGAGGAGATCGAGGCCGAGCTCGACAACAACCTCCAGGGAGTCCTCGGCTACGTCGTGCGCTGGATCGACGCGGGCGTCGGGTGTTCCAAGGTTCCCGACATCCATGGCATCGGCCTGATGGAGGATCGCGCCACGCTGCGCATCTCCTCGCAGCACGTGGCCAATTGGCTCAGACACGGTGTCGTCACGCCCGACCAGGTCGACGCCTCTCTAAGGCGGATGGCGCAGGTCGTCGACGCGCAGAACGCCGGTGACCCCTTGTATCGCCCGATGTCTCCCGGCTTCGATGGCGAGGCATTCCTCGCCGCGCGAGCGCTGGTCTTCGAAGGGCTTGAGCAGCCCAATGGATACACCGAGGCGATCCTGCACGACTATCGACGACGGGCAAAGGCACACGAAAGGGAGCACCAGCCATGACCGATATGAGCCTCGGCATCGCGCGCAGCATCATCGCGGCCGCCTTCGACAGGGGGAAGGCCGATGGATTCGCCCCTCTGACCGTCGTCGTTCTCGACTCGGGCGGACATGTGGTGGCCGTCGAGCGTCAGGACGGCTCCTCCAACCGGCGCTTCGACATCGCCTATGGCAAGGCGCACGGAGCTGTATCGCTGGGCGTGGGGTCACGCGCACTGAGCGTGCGGGCCCAGGCCGAGCCGCACTTCATCTCTTCGGCCACGGCCGCGATCGGCGGCTCCCTGATCCCTGTGCCCGGGGGTGTCCTCGCGCGCGACGCATCGGGTCGACTGGTGGGCGCGGTCGGTGTGTCCGGAGACAAGAGCGACAACGACGAGATTGCCGCGGTGGCCGGCATCGAAGCGGCTGGCCTTACGGCCGTGACCGGCTAGCATCGGCGGTCGTTCCAGCAGGCCCTAGGCTGATCGCGTGCGCGTCGTCGACTCGGTCGTAGAACTCATCGGCAATACCCCCCTGGTCCGCCTGCGGGGGGTGGCCGACGGCATCGCCTGCCCCGTCTACGCCAAGGTCGAGTACCTCAACCCGGGTGGGTCCGTGAAGGACCGCATTGCCACCCGCATGATCGAGACCGCGGAGCGCGAGGGCAAGCTCAAGCCCGGGGGCACCATCGTCGAGCCCACCTCGGGCAATACCGGAGTCGGACTCGCCCTGGTCGCCCAGCAGCGTGGCTACCGCTGCATCTTCGTGTGCCCCGACAAGGTGTCGCAGGACAAGCAGAACGTCCTGCGCGCCTACGGTGCCGAGGTCGTCGAGTGCCCCACTGCCGTCGATCCCGAGGATCCGCGGTCGTACTACTCCGTGAGCGATCGCCTGGCCGCCGAGATCCCCGGCGCGTGGAAGCCCGACCAGTACTCCAACCCGGACAACCCGCGCTCGCACTACGAGACGACGGGTCCCGAGTTGTGGGAGCAGACGGACGGCCGCATTACGCACTTCGTCGCGGGCGCGGGCACCGGCGGCACCATCTCCGGCGTCGGTCGCTACCTGAAGGAGGTCAGCGGCGGACGCGTTCGCATCATCGCCGCCGATCCCGAGGGCTCGGTCTACTCCGGGGGCACCGGGCGTCCCTATCTCGTCGAGGGCGTGGGCGAGGACTTCTGGCCGACCACGTACGACCCGACCATCGCCGATGAGGTCATTGCCGTCAGCGACAAGGACTCCTTCGAGATGACCCGCCGCCTGGCCCGAGAGGATGGCCTGCTGGTCGGCGGCTCGTGCGGCATGGCCGTTGTCGCCGCCCTCGACGTGGCCAAGCGTGCCTCCGCCGACGACATGGTCGTCGTCCTGCTGCCCGACTCGGGGCGTGGCTACCTGTCGAAGGTCTTCAATGACGAGTGGCTGGCCTCCTACGGGTTTGGCGCTGCCGCCGATGGCCGCACCGTGGGCGACGTGTTGCGTGGCAAGACCGGCGAACTCCCGCCGTTCGTCCATGCCCACCCCACCGAGACCATCCGCGAGGCCATCGACGTGCTGCGTGAGTTCGGCGTCTCGCAGTTGCCCGTCGTACGCGCGGAGCCGCCCGTCATGGCCGCCGAGATCGTGGGCTCCGTGGTCGAACGCGACCTGCTCGACGCGCTCTTCACCGGCAAGGCCGCGCTCGCCGACACCGTCGACCACCACATGTCGCCGAAACTGCCGCAGGTGGGAGCCGGCGAGCCGGTGGCGGCGGCGATCGCCGCGCTCGAGCTCTCCGATGCCGTCGTGGTGCTCGAGGACGGCAAGCCGGTCGGCGTGCTGTCACGTCAGGACCTGCTCGGCTATATCGCGAGTTGATCGGGCCCTATGGCTTGAAGCGCCGCATCTCCTGCGGCCATCCGCACGCTTCTGCGATCTTGCTCGCCCACATGACCGCTTCGGCTTCTTCGGCGACCTCGATCAAGGTCATGCCGCCGACATACTCCTCGCCCGGGGAGACCGGGCCGCGCTCCACCACGGGTGACCCGCTCGTGGGGTCCACGGCATAGGCGTCCTCGATCTCCTCCTCGAGTCCTCCCGCGAAGACGAGCACGCCCGCGGCCGCCATGTCGGCGACGACAGCTCGCGCTAGCGGCCCGCGCGCGACGTACCACTCCTCGGGATGATCGCCCAC
>CAINGG010000064.1 GCA_903848435.1 uncultured Actinomycetes bacterium
GCCGTCGAGCGTCCCGGCCAATGGACCGTGGAGGTGTCGGGTTCCTCATCCCGCCAGGCCGGCGTGAGCGAGCCGATCTCGATTGCGGTGCGCTTCGCGGTCGACGCACAGGCGAGCACGACGACGCCCAAGGTGAAGACTCCGGTCACCTTGAGCGCCACGGTGACGCCGCCATCGGCAGGTGTCACCGTGGTCCTGCAAAGACAGGGTGCGGACGGCTCGTGGGCCGACCTGCGCACGCTCGTTACGGACGCCTCTGGTGGCGTCAGCGCCAGCGTTCGCCCCACGATGGTCAAGAAGGTCAGCTATCGGTTCGTCGCCCAGGCGACCGATCAATTTGGCATGGGGCGCTCAGGCGTGCTCGCGCTCGACGTCCAGCGCTAGCGCGGGAGTCCGTACGCTGGTCCCGTGACCACGGCGCCCACGGAGCTCGAGCGTCCCGCGTCCGACGAGGACACCGTCGTCGACCGGCCCTGGATCACCATTGTGTGGAACGACCCTGTCAACCTCATGTCCTACGTCACCTACGTATTCATGACGTACTTCAAGTACCCGCGTGAGAAGGCCGAGCGCCTCATGTGGCAGGTGCACCACGATGGTCGCTCCGTCGTGTCCAACGGCAGCCGCGAGGAGATGGAACGCGACGTGACGGCGATGCACTCCTACGGGTTGTGGGCCACCTTGGCCAAGGACGACTGACGTGGCGGTCTACGGATTTCGACGGGGTGTGACCGGCCGCATCGTGCTCCGCGTCGATGACGTCGAAAAGGGCCTGCTCTCCATGCTGCTCCAGCAACTCATCGAGTTCGTGGCGCCGGACGGGGAGCTCTCCGACGATCCCCTGGCGCAGATGGTCGGGATCGATCCCGATGCCGAGGCGCCCCAGGATCCCGCGCTGGCCCGGCTCTTCCCCGACGCCTACCGAGACGACCCCGAGGCCGCCGCGGAGTTCCGTCGATTCACGGAGCGATCGCTGCGCGACACCAAGGTGGCGAATGCCTCCACGGCGCTGGAGACCCTGCGCCGATCGGGGGAGAAGGTGACGCTCACGCCGGATGAGGCCACCTGCTGGCTCGGTGCGCTGACCGACCTGCGCCTGGCGCTCGGCTCCCGGCTGGGGGTCACCGAGGAGTCACTCGAGGAGCTCGCGTCGCTTCCGGATGATGATCCGCGGGCGGCGACGTACCACGTCTACGACTGGCTCACCTTCTTGCAGGAGAGCCTCGTGCAATCCGTCCTGCCATGACGAAGGGCGCCCCACCGTGAGGTGGAGCGCCCTTCGTAGACGCGTTGCGCAGGCCTAGGCGGCTGCGCCCTTGCTTGACGGAGCTTCCTTCATCTCCTCTTCGGCGAACGTCGCGCTGTCGTCCATGCTCTTGATGCGTGCGATCTTGAAGATCAGCAGGCCGTAGAGGCACTTCGCGAGAACGTCGGCCAGCGAGTAGCCGATCTGTCGGTAGACGAAGGAGTCCGCGCCGTCCAGGCCGATCATCGGGAAGGCGTAGGAGATCGGGTAGACGCCCCAGGTGGCCAGCAGCAGCCAGCGCAGGCCGGCAAGTTCCTTGCCCACCTGGTTGGGCTGGGTCTTGGCCGCCTTGCTCAGCTCCACGAAGAGCACGTAGAGGATGTAGAGGAAGGGGATCGTCGACAGCGCACCCCAGATGGCCTTGGGGCCCATCTCGACGGCGATCTCGCCGGGGTAGCCCAGGATGATCATCAGGGCCGACGCGGGGATCAACTTCCAGAGCAGGCCGCGACGAACCGCAGCGGGGAGAGCGAGCACCGCGACAGTTTCGAAGAGCAGCAGCGGCACGGTGAGCAGCCAGTCGACGTAGCGGTAACCCTCGTTGAAGCCGTCACCCTTGACGAGCTCGAAGGTCTCCTGCACGCCGGGCATGCCAGCGCCGACGGCGATGTAGGCGTCGCTGAACGAATCGAAGATGCGCATGTAGTGGTAGGCCGCGATGAAGCAGACCATCGCGGACACGATGAGCGCGAGGCGGTAGCGCGGCAGAACTCGCGGGGTCACCGCGAGGAGGAACACCGTGGTAGCCGCCATGGCCGCCAGGGCGAGGGACAGAACGTTGTAGACAGTCTGGAACTGTGCGTTGGTGAGAGTCTCTACGACCTCCACGCGGAACCCCTTTCTCGAGGCGCCCGAGGCGCCGCCTTGAGCGCCCCCAGAGGCGCCGGGTTGGACTGTCCTCCTGGTTAGGGGACTCCGCAACTTGAACAAATCCTGGCGCGATTTGCCCGAAACGGACACCCCCTAGGGTGGGGCCGTGCTCACGATCTCCCGGGCCCACCTGGAGGCCATGGCCCGCCATGCCCGCGCCGACCACCC